>NZ_JBHVRK010000001.1:0-58611 GCF_042885845.1 Kitasatospora sp. NPDC058032
TGACTTTTGGCACGCTGTTGAGTTCTCAAGGAACGGACGCTTCCTTCAGGCGGCTTTCACACCGGCCCTCCGGGCGCTTCGTTCTTTCGTGTTTCGAGCTTATCAGATGTTTTCCGCTCCGTTTTCCGGAGTTTCATTCATCGGACTTCGCTTTCCGCTTGTCCCCGCTCTCTCGCGGCGACTCCGGAACTGTACGGGGACCGACCCGCCACATGCAAATCGTCCCGCCCTGCTGACGCAGGACGGGACGATCGGCGGTTCAAGCGGCGCCTCAGGCGCGGCCCATCTCCTCGGCGATGGCCGCCGCGAAGGCGTCGATGTCCGCCTCCGTGGTGTCGAACGCGCACATCCAGCGGACCTCGCCGGTGTGCTCGTTCCAGAAGTAGAAGCGGTAGCGCTTCTGCAGTCGCTCGCTCACCTCGCGCGGGAGGATCGCGAAGACCGCGTTGGCCTGGGCCGGGCGGACGACGGTCACGCCGTCGATCCCGCGGACCGCCGCCTCCAGGCGGCCGGCCATGGCGTTGGCGTGGCCGGCGTTGCGGAGGTAGAGGTCACCGGAGAGCAGTGCCTCGAACTGGACCGAGACGAAACGCATCTTCGACGCGAGCTGCATCGAGGTCTTGCGCAGGAACTTGATGTTCCGGACCTTCTCGGGGTTGAGCACGACCACGCACTCGCCGAACAGCAGGCCGTTCTTCGTGCCGCCGAAGGACAGCACGTCGACGCCCACGTCCGTGGTGAAGGCGCGCAGCGGGACGCCGAGCGAGGCGGCGGCGTTGGCCAGCCGCGAGCCGTCCACGTGGACCAGCATGCCGAGCTGGTGCGCGTGGTCGACGATCGCCCGGATCTCCTCCACGGTGTAGAGGGTGCCGAGCTCGGTGCTCTGGGTGATCGAGACCGCGAGCGGCTGCGCACGGTGCTCGTCGCCGTAGCCCCAGGCCTGCTGGTCGATGAGCTCGGGGGTGAGCTTGCCGTCCGGGGTGGGGACGGTGAGCAGCTTGATGCCGCCCATCTTCTCCGGTGCGCCGCCCTCGTCCACGTTGATGTGGGCGCTCTCGGCGGCGATCACCGCGCCCCAGCGCGGGAGCAGGGCCTGCAGGGCGACGACGTTGGCGCCGGTGCCGTTGAAGACGGGGTACGCCTCGGCCTGCTCGCCGAAGTGGCGGCGGAAGACGTCCTGCAGGTGGGTGGTGTAGTCGTCCTCGCCGTAGGCGATCTGGTGGCCGCCGTTGGCGAGGGCTATCGCGGTGAGGACCTCGGGGTGCACGCCGGCGTAGTTGTCGCTGGCGAAGCCGCGGACGGCGGGGTCGTGCCGCCGTACCGCGTCGGTGCGGCCGGAGGGGTCGGTCGCGGAGGGGTCGGTCATCGGGCTGTCAGCCACAGGTGCTGTCCGTTCAGTTCTTCTGCGGGGCGGTCCCAGAGGCCCGCCAGGTGGGCGGCGAGGTCGGCGGTGTCGGTGAAGCCGGTGAACTTGGCGTCCGGCTTCTCGGCCCGCATCTCGGGACTGACCAACGCCTTGATCACCAGGATCGCAGCCGCGGCGGTGGGCTTGCCGTCCTCGGCGGTGGTCTCCTTGCGGAAGGAGTCCGCCATGGCGAGCGTCCAGGCCTCGGTGGCGGCCTTGGCGGCGGCGTAGGCGGCGCCGCCCGCGGTGGGCTTGTGGGCGGCGGCGGCGGAGATCATCGCGTACCGGCCGGACTCGCTGCGGAGCAGGGCGGGCTGGAACGCCAGCGAGGTGTGCTGGAGGGTGCGCACGACGGTGTCGTGCAGGAAGTCCCAGTCGTCGAGTCGGCTGTCGAAGAAGGTCTTGCTGCCGCGCCAGCCGCCGACGAGGTGGATCACGCCGTCGACGTGGCCGTGCTCGGCCTCCAGGTGGTCGGCCCAGTCGTGGACCTCCTGCGGGTCGAGGAGGTCGATGACCTGGCCGCTGATCCGTGCGCCGCGGACGGCGACGCGGACGGTGTCGAGCGCGGACTCCAGGCGGCGGGCGTCGATGTCGGCGCCGATGACGGTGGCGCCGTCGGCGGCGAGGCGGCGCAGCACGGCCTGGCCGGCCGGGCCGCTGGCTCCGGCGACGGCGATGACCTTGCCGGTCAGCGGTCCCTTGGGTGCGGTGGTCACGCGGCAGCTCCCTGCAGGCCGGCACCGGTGATGCCGGCGGTCGAGGCGATGACGCCGCCGAGCTTCTTCGAGAGGGCCTCGTAGAACATGCTCAGCGGGAACTCGTCGGGGAGCACAGCGTCGCACAGGGCCTTGTTGAGCGCCTTGCCGTCGGTGATGTCGAGCGGGAGCGCCTCGGTGCCCTTCGCCCAGGTGGAGGCGGGGTGCGGGGTGAGGTAGCGGGAGACCAGCTCGTAGGCGGCGATCCAGTGGGCCGGCTTGGGGCGGTCGATGCCGTCGCGGTAGAGGGTCTCGATCTCGGCGCAGAGGGCGTTGGTGACCTGCGGGGCGCGCTCCCAGTCGATGCTGAGGCGGTTGTCGCGCCACTGGAGGGCGTTGTTCTTGTGCAGGTAGGCGAAGAGCAGCTGGCCGCCCATGCCGTCGTAGTTGCGCACGCGGTCGCCGCTGACCGGGAAGCGGAAGAGGCGGTCGAAGAGGACGGCGTACTGGACGTCGCGGGCGTGCTCGTTGCCCTCGGTCTCCAGCTGCACCGCCTCCTTGAAGGTGGTGAGGTCGCAGCGGAGCTCCTCCAGGCCGTACATCCAGAACGGGCTGCGCTGCTTGATCATGAAGGGGTCGAACGGCAGGTCGCCGTGGCTGTGGGTCCGGTCGTGGATGAGGTCCCAGAGCACGAAGGTCTGCTGCGAGCGCTCCTGGTCCTCCAGCAGGGCGGCGGCGTCGGCGGGGATCTCCAGGCCGAGCTGCTCGACGGCGTTGGTGGAGACGACGCGGAAGCGGGCGGCCTCGCGGTCGCAGAAGATGCCGCCCCAGGTGAAACGTTCCGGCGCCTTGCGCACGGCCACGGTCTCGGGGAAGAGGACGGCGGAGTTGGTGTCGTAGCCGGCCGTGAAGTCGTTGAAGGTGATCGGCACGAACATCGGGTTGTCGAAGCGGGTGCGCTCCAGCTCGGCGAGCCACTCGGGCCAGACGACGTTCAGCAGGACGGCTTCGAGGTTGCGGTCCGGGTTGCCGTTCTGGGTGTACATCGGGAAGACGACCAGGTGCTGCAGGCCGTCCTCGCGCTGGTCGGCGGGCTGGAAGGCGAGCAGCGAGTCCAGGAAGTCGGGCTCCCGGTAGCCGGTGTCGGCCCACTTGGCCAGGTCGGCGTCGACGGCGGCCAGGTAGGCGGCGTCGTGCGGGAAGTGCGGGGCCAGCTCGGCGACGGCGGTGCGCACGGTGGCGACCAGCGGGTCGACCGTGTGGCGCTGCACGGAGGCCAGGTCGATGGAGCCGTCCTTGGACTGCAGGGGGCGCAGGGTCTCGACGGCGTCCTTCAGACGCAGCCAGGCCGGGTGCTCGGCGAGGTTCTGGGCCGGGGCGTCGGCCGCCACAGCGAGCCTTGACGAAAGATTCTGCATCGGGGACTCACTTCGACAGGAGGGTTTCAACGAGACAACCATAAGTACGAAAGGTTCTTCCGTTCAAGGGGGGGCCGAGCGACGGATCTACGGCGACGCGTGTCCGGGGCGCGAACGGCGGCCGCGCGCACGGTCGGTGGGATCTTCCGGACAGGCCGGGCGAATCCCCCAAGGCGACCATGCCGCGCGGCTCCGGGCCCCGCCACCGGGGGGAGGTTCCGCGCCCGGCCTCCCGACCGGCACCTCCGTGCGCCCCCGTTCGCGCCCTGCTGCGGGCGGCGGCGGGCGCCGATCGTGGACGGGACGCCCGTCCGCGCCGCCCGGGAGGCCGCCGTTGCACGGTCCGAACCTGGTCAGCTGGCTGCTCGCCGTGCTCTCCGCGGCCTCCGGGGGCTACTGCCTCTCCCGGCTGCGCCACGCCCCGTGTCTTCCGGCGGACGGCGCGCCCGTCCCCGCGGGCGCCGGACCGCGGCGGCTGCGCGCCCACGAGTCGGACCTGGCCGAGGGACTGATGGGCTGCGGGATGGCGGCCATGGCGGTGACCGGGACGGCCGTACCGGGTGAGGTGTGGGCCTGGGTGTACGGTCCGCCCGCGGTGCTCCTGCTGCTCGTGGCCCTGTGCCGGCCGGCCCGGCGCGCGCACCGGCTGCACCACGCGGTCGGCGCGCTGGCGATGACGTACATGGCGCTGGTGATGACGGCCGCCCCCGGCCACGCCGGGCACCACGCGGCGGCGGGCTCGCCGGCGCTGACCGGCGCGCTGCTCGTCTACTTCGGCGGGTACGCGCTGTGGTCCGGCAGCCGGCTGCTGAGCGGGCCCGGCGGGGCGGTGCCGGTGCCCGCGGCGGCCGGGCTGCCCCGGGCCTGCCGGCTGTCGGTGGTCATCGGCATGTTCGCCATGCTCCTGACCATGTAGGACGTCCGCACCGGGACCGTCCGGCCGCCGTACGGCGCCACGGGAAGCCGCCACGCCGGAGCGCGGTCGTGGCGTTGGTCACTGGGCGACCGAAAGTCGTACCACCGCACCCCGGCAGCGCATAAGTTGGCGGGAAGCGCACTGTCGCGCTCCGTTTGCCCTCGGGGAGCCCATGCCATGACGGCCCTGCTCGGCCTGCTGCTGCTCGGACTGCTGCTCGCCACCGCCGCTCCCCGGCTGCTGGCCCGGGCGCGCTGGGTGGAGCGGGAACCGGTGCTGGCGCTGCTGGTCTGGCAGTGCCTGGTGGTGGCCGTGCTGCTGTGCTGCGCGCTGAGCCTGGTGCTGGCCGCGATGGCCGCCCTGCCCGCCCTGCGGGAGGTGCTGTTCTCCTGCGCGCCGAACGGCGTCGAGGCCGCGTACGGGCTGCACAACGCCGAGGGCTGGGGGCGGCTGTGCGCGGCGGTGCTGGCGGCGGGCGCTCTGCAGACGGCGTTCGCGCTGACCCGCGAGGTCCGTACGGCGAAGGCGCTGCGCGCCCGGCGGCACGCCCAACTGGCGAAGCTGTCACCGCCGTTGCCGGAGTCGATCGAGCCGGCCTCCGGTCAGGGCGCCCGGCCGCGCCGGGAGCGGCTGGTGGTGCTGGAGAACGTCCGCCCGGAGGCGTGGTCGCTGCCGGGGCAGGACTCCCGGCTGGTGGTGACCACCGGGGCGATGCGGCAGCTGACGGACCGGGAGCTGGCGGCGGTTCTCAGCCACGAGCGCGGGCACGTCCGGGCCCGGCACCACTGGCTGGCGCAGGTCGCCCAGGCGCTCGCTTCCGGATTCCCCGGGGTCGGGGTGTTCAGCGCCTTCCGGGACCAGGTCGGCGAGCTGGTGGAGCTGGCGGCGGACGACCGGGCGGCGCGCCGGCACGGGCGGCACACCACGGCGCTGGCGCTGGCCGAGATCAATCTGGGACGCGGGGTGTTCGGCTCCTGCCCGCCCGGGCTGGCGCAGTCCCCGAAGCGGGTGGACCGGCTGCTGGCGGGACGGCCGCGACTGTCGGTGCCGGGCCGGCTGCAGGTGACTCTGTTCGCCCTGGCGACGCCCGCCGCGGTCGTGGTGCTGGCCGCCGCGCCGGGACTGCTCGCCCTGCGCTGACCGCCGGGGCCATCGGGGCCACCGGCAACGCCGGGAGGACCGGGACTGCCGTGACGTGCAACCGGCCGGAAACACCGGCGAGTTGGCGAGAGGTCAGTCGGCGATCGGGGAGCCGCAGGCCGGCTCCGGGTCGTCGGCCAGGGTGAGCGAGAGCACCTCGCGGTGCAGCGGGCGCGCCTCGTTGTAGCGCCGGTGCCCCTCCTCGGTCAGCGCGACCTTGATGCCGCGCCGGTCCTCGACACACATCGCACGGGTGACCAGCCCGGCCTTCTCCAGCCGGCCGATCAGCCGGGAGAGCGCGCTCTGACTGAGGTGCACGGTGGGGGCCAGCTCCTGGACCCGCAGCCCGTGACCGGTGCCGTCGCAGCCCTCGACCAGGCGCTCCAGCACCTCGAACTCGCTCATGCCCAGGCCGAACTTCTCGCCGAGCTCACGGTCGAGCAGGCAGGAGGTCTGGGCATGCCGGGCCAGCAGGTCGCGCCACTGGGCGACCAGACCTGCCTCCGCCGGGGAGTCGAGTTCAGCCACGGCGCCACCGTACCACAGGCGCCAGCAACTTATGCGTTAACATCTTATTCACTTGCATTGGATGCACATGCATGTAGTCTCTTGGGCCATGACCACAGCGACCGCCACGACATCCGACGCACCGTCAGCTGCCGGAGGCCACTGGACCCCTCGCCTCTGGGGCACCCTGATCGTGCTCTGCGCCGCGCTCTTCCTGGACGCCCTGGACGTCTCGATGGTGGGCATCGCCCTCCCGTCCATCGGCTCCGAACTGCACCTCTCCACCTCCACCCTGCAGTGGGTGGTCTCCGGCTACGTGCTCGGCTACGGCGGCCTGCTGCTGCTCGGCGGCCGTACCGCCGACCTGCTCGGCCGCCGCCGGGTCTTCCTCACCGCGCTCGCCGTCTTCGCCGCCGCCTCCCTGCTCGGCGGCCTGGTCGACGACGGCGGCCTGCTGATCGCCGCCCGCTTCCTCAAGGGCGTCGCGGCCGCCTTCACCGCCCCGGCCGGCCTGTCGATCATCACCACGACGTTCCCCGAGGGCCCGGCCCGCAACCGGGCACTGTCCATCTACACCACCTGCGGCGCCAGCGGCTTCTCCCTCGGACTGGTGCTCAGCGGGCTGCTCACCTCGGTCGGCTGGCGCTGGACCTTCCTGATGCCGGTCCCGATCGCGCTGATCGCCCTGGCCTTCGCCGTCCGGCTGCTCCCCCGCCCGGCCGAGGAGAAGGCGCACGGCCGCTACGACGTGCTCGGCGCGATCACCGGAACCGCCTCCGTCCTGCTGCTGGTCTACACCGCCACCGAGGCCCAGGGCGCGGGCTGGCTCAGCCTGCGCACCCTGGGCTCGCTCGCCGTCGTGGTGCTGCTCGTCGCGGCCTTCCTGGTGGTCGAGAGCCGCACCGCGCACCCGCTGGTGCGCCTCGGCATCTTCCGCAACGGCGGGGTCGCCCGCGCCAACGTGATCGCCTTCGCGATGGCCGGCGCGTACGGCGGCTTCCAGTTCGTGGTCACCCTCTACCTGCAGGACCTGCTCGGCTGGTCGGCCCTGGCGATGGCGCTCGGACTGCTCCCGGCCGGGGCGATGATCGCCCTCTCGGCACCGTTCATGGGCCCGGTGGTGGACCGCTTCGGCACCGGCCGGCTGCTGCCGATCGGCCTGCTCGCCCTGGTCGGCGCGTTCGCGCTGTTCCTGCGGCTGGACGAGCACAGCTCGTACCCGGCGCTGGTGCTCCCGTCGATCGTCCTGCTCGGCGTCGGCTTCGCGCTGGCCTTCCCCTCGGTCAACATCGCCGCCACCGACGGGGTGGCCGACGAGGAGCAGGGGCTCGCCTCCGGGCTGGTGAACACCGCGATCCAGGTGGGCACCGCGGTCGTGCTGGCCGGCGCCACCGCGATCATCACCGCCGGCAACGGCGGCGGCACCAGCGCCCAGGCCCAGCTGGACGGCTACCGGCCCGCACTGCTCTTCGTCACCGGGGTCGCACTGGTCGGGCTGCTGATCGCGGTGACCGGCGCCGTACTCGACCGCCGGAAGAAGGCAACTCCCCTGCCGGTGCTGGACTATGATTATCCGTCAGTAAGCCGGGAAGACCTGGCTGAGCGGCGCGACGAGATCCTCAGCAAGAGCTGAGCGCCGAGCACCGGACGACGGGCGGCCCGGTCCCCGACCCGGGGTTCCCGGCACCCGTGTCCGGCCCCCGCCCTCGGACCGGGCGCCGGCTCTACCAAACCCCCGTGTTGGTAGAGCCGGCGCCTCCGTACGAACCGAACCGGACCGCCCGACCAAGGGCCGGACACCGCGGTTCGCCCGTCGGCCCGGCCAGTATATTGGCCGCCAGCCAACGAACGTACGGAGCAGACACGATGGCACCTCGCGGGGATTCGGTCAATGAGGAGATGCGTCAGCGCTCCCGGCGACGCATCATGCGGGCCACCGTCGAACTGGTCGACCAGCGCGGATACGCCGGGACCACGCTGACCGACATCGCCGAGCGGGCCGGACTCGCGCGCGGGCTGCTGTCCTACTACTTCGACGGCAAACGGCTGCTGATGCAGTCCGCGACCCACCGGATGATGCACCGGACGCTCTCCGCCGCCCTCGACGAGCTGGCCCCGGACGCGGGTCCGGAAGCCCGGCTCGCCCGGGCCATCGACGCGGTGCTCGGCCTGGCCGTGGACCACCCGCGGGTGATGCGCTCGCACCTCGCGCTGATCCTCGACCCGGACACCGGCGCCTTCGTCCAGGACCCGGAGCAGCAGCGGCTCGGCGCCCTCCTCCAAGGGCTGCTGCGCGACTGGGGCGCGCCCGACCCGGCGGCCGAGCACGCGGTGCTGCGCAGTGCGCTGATGGGCGGTTGCATAGGCCTGCTGCTGCCCGGGGCGGAGCTGCCGCTGGCCCCGATCCGCGCCGACCTGTTCCGCCGTTACGACCTGCCCTGGCAGCTGGGCCGCCCGCCGCAGCCGCTCCCGCCGGAACGGGAACGGCCGCCGGCCCGCGGCTGACCCGCGGCGCCCGGCGGCCGCTCCCCCGTCGTGCTCCGGTCACCTCCCGGTGTCCCGGTCCCTGGTCTCCCGGTTCCCGTTCTCCCGGTCGGCTCCCGGCTCGCGCTCAGCGCTCCTTCAGGATCGAGGACAGCAGGTCGATGGTGCGCTCGGGCGTGAGACTGTCCACGCAGAGCCGTTCCATGACCTGGATGTAGGCGTCCACGTCGTCGCGCTTGTCCAGGTACAGCGCACTGGTCAGCTGCTCCAGGTAGACCACGTCGGCGAGGTCCTGCTCGGGGAAGCGCAGGATGGTGAACGCACCGGACTCACCCGCGTGCGCGCCGAAGCGGAACGGCATGACCTGGATGACCACGTTGGCCTGCTCGGCGGCGTCGATCAGGTACTGGACCTGGCCGCGCATCACCTTCGGCCCGCCGACCGGCCGGCGCAGCGCGGCCTCGTCGATGACCGCCCAGAGCCGCGGGCTGTTGCCCTCGGTGAGCAGCTTCTGGCGGCGCATGCGCAGGCTGACCCGGCGCTCCACCTCCTCCTCGCTGATCACCGGCCGACTCTGGCCGAAAACCGCCCGTGCGTACTCCTCGGACTGGAGCAGGCCGGGGACGAACTGGACCTCGTAGGTACGGATGAGGGCAGCGGCCTCCTCGAGGCCGACGTAGGTCTGGAACCAGCCCGGCAGGACGTCGTTGAAGCTGTGCCACCAGCCCGACTTGTTCGCCTCGCGGACCAGGCCGAGCAGAGCCTCGCGTTCGAGGCCGTCGTCCACGCCGTAGAGGCTGAGCAGGTCGGCGACGTCGCGTTCCTTGAAGCTGACCCGGCCGAGTTCCATGCGGCTGATCTTGGACTCGGAGGCGCGAATCGCGTAGCCCGCATCCTCGCGGGTGATGCCGCGCGTCTCGCGGAGCCGGCGCAGCTGGGAGCCGAGGAGGATCCGGCGGACCATCGAGCCGCCGCCCGGCTGAACTGTGGTCATGCGGTCCTAACCTCCACCTAGGGCAAACAGCGCACAGTCTGCCATCAGTTGAGCGCTCACGGTGCCGATACTGACGGATGTTCCTATCAGTTCTGCACTCCATGCACCAGGATGCACGTGCATCCGGCGCTTGCATATGCCATTTGAACGACTGCACGTGAATCGACTCTTGCATCTGCAGTGAGCGCAGAGCACGATGGTGCACGTGCACCTGCACATCCCTGGCAATCCCGCGGGCTCCGCGTCGACCCCACGCGCGATTCCGTGCACCGGCCCGGCAGCGCCCCCGCGCCTCCGGGCCCTCGTGCGCGCGCGCCTGGTCGAGGGGCGGCCTCGCGGCCGAGCGAGTCGGAGGTGACCGGCATGACCCCGGCGGGTCCAGCCGTGTCCGCCCCCTTATGGGAGGAGCTCTTCATGAGCACCGGAACGGCTTTGGCAGTCGACCCCCATGTGGTCACCTGTACGCTCGCTCCCCGCTATGAGGCTGTGAGAACCGCGCGCGACTTCGCCAGGACCGCCCTGCAGCGCTGGGGGCTGGGCGAGCTCTTCGACGACGTCGCGCTGGTGGCATCGGAGCTGGTGACCAACGCGCTGCGGCACGCGATCGGCGCGTGTCCCACCGCGGCGGACGACTACGACTTTCCCACGCATCCGGCGGCGGAGAGCCGGCTGCCGATCCGAATAAGCCTCGTGCACCGCGCCCCCCAGATCGTCTGCGCGGTGAGCGATCCCAGCAGCGCCGGCCCGGTGGCCCGGGAGGCGGACTTCGTGGCGGAGTCCGGCCGGGGCCTGCACCTGGTCGACTCGTTCAGCCGTTCCTGGGGCTGGCACCCGCTGGGCAGCGGCAAGGTCGTCTGGGCGCTGTTCGAGGCGGAGGAGGCGCAGCGGTTGGCGCCCGCCCCGGTGGCCGAGTTCGGCGGACGGCACCGGCGTTCGGCCTGACCGACGTCCGAGGGCATCGCGTCCGACGGCGCGAGCGCGTGGAATCACCACAGCACGGCGAACGGCACCCCGGCAGCGGCGACCGGCGGCCCTCGGGCAGCGGGCACCGGCGGCCCACCGGTGGTGGCGGCGCCGTGATCCGCGCGCGGCGGCGGTCCGGACGGGACCGCGCGACGAAGGCTTCGCGGCGAAGGCCCGGAACGACGGCTCCGGAACGACGGCTCCGGAACGACGGCTCCGGACCGGAACAAGGCTCCGGAGCGACGGCTCCGGGCGAGGCCTTCAGGAAAAGACAAAGGCCGTCGTGGTGTCAGCACCCACGACGGCCCCCCGATGTGAAGCCGGCGGCCGGTCAGACCGCCAGGTGGTCGAACTCCCCGTCCTTCGCCCCCAGGAGCAGTGCGGCGATCTCGGCGCGGGTGTAGATGAGCGCCGGACCGTCCGGGAACCGCGAGTTGCGCATCGCCACCTCGCCCCCGGGGAGTGCGGCGAACTCGACGCAATTGCCCTGGGAGTTGCTGTGCAGGCTCTTCTGCCAGACCACGCCCTCAAGGTCGGTCGCGGCCATCCCGTTGTACGTGTCGGACGTGTCGAACGTGTCGTGCGTGTCGTGCATAGAAATCTCCCGAAGAGCTCCGGAGTGGGTCGTTCAGCTCGGCGCCCCGGCCCCGGCCGAACGGACGGGCCGGCCCCGTACCGGCCCGGCACACCGCCTCACTTGACGTGATGATAGCTCCAGTGCACGTGCATCAGCACGGGACGTTGCAGGTGCACGGCCTTTTCGACACCGAACCGGAACTCTTCACGAGGCGCCCGCCTGACGGTACGTAAACGGACAAAGCCGACTGAATCGGCAAGCCACCGATAACCGCCCGTAGGCGGTCACCCTCCGATTGTTGATCTTCGAACGCCCGGAGTCGCCCTTTCGTGACCCTCCGTCAGGCCGCCCGCGCGCTGTGAGACATCTCACGCGCCGGACCGGCAACGCGGTTCCCGTTCCGGCGCATCTGAACGGGTACCGGGAGAACTGCCGCCCGAGGGCCGGTTATGTCCGGTTTTCACGGTGGCCGTCCCCCTCGGTTCGGCAGCCGACTGCGGGGCGGGCGGACCGATGTCCTACGATCTCCGCCATGAGCACCGCAGCCATCCCGGGCGCGCCACTGCCCGTCCGCACTCCAGGCTCCCGTGCGCGGGGGCGCCACCGCCGTCCCGAGCGCCCCGAGATCCCGGCCGGTTCCCCGGCCCTGCTGCTCGCCGTCCCCGCGGCCGCCGGGCCGGAATCCCGGCCCGTCGTCGAGGAGCTGCTGTCCATCGTCCGCAGCGAGCAGAACGGCGTGCGGACCGCCGCCGGCTACCTGCCCTCCGGTGGCAACGAGGGCGAGGCTGGCGGTGAGCGCACCGTCGCCGAGCTGCTGGCGGAGGCGGCCGAGGCCGGCCTGCCCGCGCCGGTCGTGGTGCCGCTGGTGCCCGGCCCGCACGACTTCCTCCCCCACCTGCACGCGCTGGCCGCCCAGTACGGCGCCCCGGTGACCGACGCGCTCGGCCCGCACCCGCTGCTCGCCGAAGCCGTCCACGTCCGCCTCTCCGAGGCCGGGCTGGCGCGCGCCGACCGGGCCCGGCTGTTCGCCATCGCGACCGCCGCCGACGGCGTGGTGCTCACCACCGTCGGCGGGCAGGTCGCCGCCGACGCCGCCGGCATCACCGGCATGCTGCTGGCCGCCCGGCTCGCCGTGCCGGTGGTCGCCGCCGCGCTGGACCTGCCCGGCTCGGTGGCCGACGCCGTCGCCCACCTCAAGGAGATGGGTGCCCAGAACCCGGCGCTGGCCCCGCTGGTGATCGGCCCCGAGGCGGACGCCGAGCTGCTCGCCGCGGCGGCCGAGGAGTCCGGCTGCCCGTCGGCCGCGCCGCTGGGCGCGTACCAGGCGGTCGGCCAGCTGGTCGCCTCCACCTACCTGGCCACGCTGCCGGCCTTCGACCCCGAGGACGGGGCCGAGGAGGCCGGCGCGGAGGAGGGCGCGGCGCGCGCCGCCGGCCGGCACGCCGCCCAGTAGCACCCACCGCGCGAAGCCACCGCGCGCAGGGCCCGGAACGGTTCGTCCGTTCCGGGCCCTCCGGCGTCTACCGGCCCACCCGGGTGGTGGGCGCGGCGGCGTCCTTCAGTCGCAGCGCGGGCGGCTGCACCGGCCGCGACTGGCCGGCCAGGGTGGGCACCACGGCCGCGGCGGCGTTCCACTGCGGCTGGGCGGTGCCCTCCTCGCCGGCCCGGCGCACCTGGAGCACCTCGGTGGAGCCGGCCCGGCGCAGCAGGATGTTCTTGGGCGGCCCGGCCTCCGGGTCCAGCCACAGTTCGTTGCCTCCGAACTCGCAGTCCAGTACCAGCAGGTCGTCCGGCTTGCCGTCGGCCCCGGCGCGGAAGGCGATCCCGGCCCGGCGGTAGCCGGTGAAGCGGCAGCGGCCGAAGGTGACGGACTCGCCGGCGAGTTCGTGCCGGGTGGTGGAGACCGCGAAGTCGCTGTGCCCGGCGGCGTCGATCAGCAGGCCGTCGAAGACGGTGCCCTTGTCCCGGCCGAGCGCGTGCAGGGCCACTCCCCCGGCTGCGTTGCCGTAGAGCACGCTCGCGGTGTAGTCGAAGTCGTTGAGGTAGGCGCCGTGCTCGATGCCCCAGCCGCCGTTGTGGTAGGCGGCGAACTCGGTGACCACATGGTGCTGCTTGGCGTTGAGCCAGACGAAGATGCCATCCTGCAGGTTGTTGTGGGCCAGGCAGCGCTGGAAGGTCCAGACGCCCTCGCTGTTCTCCGGCCACTCGAAGCCGGAGGCGCCGTTGGCCCCCCGCACACCGACCGCCACGCAGTCCAGCGCCTTGCCGCCGGTGCCGGCGCCGAGGTTGAAGCCGGTCAGCCGGTAGGCGCGGGGGTTGGGTTCGAGCAGGGTGCGGGAGGCCACGCAGGACTCGTAGACGATGTCGTCGGAGGGCTGCTGGGGGGTGCGGGTGTCCAGCGGCCCGTCCCACCAGTAGGCGTCCTCCCAGGTCTCGTGGCTGATGCAGCCGCGGAAGGTGATGCCGTGACTGGCGTGCGGGACGTACGCGTGGCTGCCGGCGTCGCGGACCACCACGCCCTCGACGACGGTGCCGCGGGCGGCGTCGCCGAGCCGGTGGAAGTGCAGGCCGTAGCGGCCGAGCACCGGCGCGGTGACCGGGGCGGAGCCGTCCGGGCCCTTCCAGGTCTCCTTGGTACCGGCGCGCGGGCCGACCCAGCGCAGCGCGGTGTGCCGGACGTCGGCGCGGCGGGAGCTGGTGAGGTGGACGTGGCTGCGGCCCTTCGCGGTGCCCTCGACCCGGACGCTGCGGGTCAGGTTGAGCACCTCGGCGCCGACGGTGACGCCCCCTCCGGCGGCGACCTTCGGGTGGGGGTGCTCGAGCGGGGTGTCCAGGGTGACGGTGGTTCCGCTGACGGACCGGATGGTGACGAGGTCGTAGCGGTCGGCGAAGCCCTCCTGGTCGGGCGGGCCGGTCGGGGTGACGGCGAGTTCGTCGCCGGGCAGCCAGCCGGCGGGCGGGGCGGCCAGGGCGAGGGCGGTGTCGCCGGCCCTGAGCTCGCCCTCGGCGCGGACCCAGGCGGTCTTGGCGGCGCCGTCCAGTCGCAGGTAGCCGGCGCCGGTGACCCAGAGGCCGACGTCGGTGTCGACCACCTTCATGCCGTCGCCCTGGAAGCGCTTCTCGTCGACGCCGGGGAAGCGCAGGGTGTGGACGTGGGCGCCGTCGGGGGCGAGGGCGAGGGCGCCGCGGACCTCGACGTTGCCGGTGGCGGCGAGGGTGAGGGTGCGGTCGGCGGCGAAGGTGAGCGCGCCGCCGGGCTCGACCAGCAGGGAGCCGACCTCGGCGTCGGTGTCGAGCAGCACCCGGTCGGTGATCCGTACGGCGCTGCGCGGGCCGGGCGGGTTGCCGCCCCAGCCGGCCCGGTCGGACCAGCGGCGTCCGCCCTGGTCCACGGTGGGCGCGGGGGCGGGCTGTTCGGGGGCTCCGCTGCCCGGCGGGCCGGTGCCGTCCGGCGGGGCGCCGCCGTGGCCGCCGTCGGGGCCCATCGGTCCGGCGGCCTCGGTCGGGGTCGTCCCGATGACGGCGGCCGGGGTGACGAGCCGGGTCTCGCCGGTCAGCGAGCGGCGCAGGACCTCCTCCCCGCTGATCGCCGCGAAGGCGGTGCCGACGGCGAGCCAGCGCAGTAACGCCCGGCGGGTCAGGTGAGTTCGGGATGGTTCGGGTGGGATGTCCGCTCTGCGGTGCTTTGCCCGGCGATGCGCTCCAGCCGGCCGAACGGCCGAACGGGAGGCGTCCGGCTCCTCGTCGATGCCCATCGGTGCGTAGCCCTCTCCCCGGACGGCTGCGGCGTGCCGGCGTGCCGCCGACGCTCTGAAGCATAGGCAGTTGCACGGGCCACGACCGGCGTTGCGGGAAATCGGTCATTTCTGATCATGAAGGACAGCCATTCGGCCGGGCCTTCGCAAACCGTGATGAGCGTCACACATGTTTGCGGTTTGAACGCGCCTCTGCTTAACGTGCTCCCCGTTCGTGGCCACACGGACCCAGTTCGTCCGCGACGCCGAGTCCTGCCGTCGGGCGCACTGGCAGCGCAATGCACCACGGCAGGAGCGGGGGAACCACAGGTAGTTCGCCCAGGACCGGTCCACGGACCGGCCCGGGGCTAGGGGTGAAGCCGCGTCCACAGCGCGGCCGGGCAACTCCAGCCCGAATCCGACAGCTCACCTCGCAGGCGTGGGAGAGGACCGCGTCTTCATGCTGCCCACCAACGGCACCCGACTGTCCGGCCGTACCCGTCGCGCGATCGCCACCCTCGGCGTCGCGGGCATCGGCCTCACCATCCCCTGCCTGACCGCCGGCACCGCCTCGGCCGCCTCCGTCGCCACCTGGGACAAGGTCGCCCAATGCGAGAGCGGCGGCAACTGGAGCATCAACACCGGCAACGGCTTCTACGGCGGCCTCCAGTTCACCAACTCCACCTGGGCCTCGTTCGGCGGCACCGGCTACGCCGCGCGCGCCGACCTGGCCACCAAGGACCAGCAGATCGCGATCGCCGAGAAGGTCCTGGCCGTGCAGGGCCCCGGCGCCTGGCCGGTCTGCTCGGTCCAGGCCGGTCTGACCAAGGGCGGCGCCCCGGCCGCGGTGGACACCTCCTCCGCCGCCGCCACCAAGCCGGCCGCCCAGACTCCGGCCCCGGCCGCCAAGCCGGCCGAGAAGCCCGCCGAGAAGCCCGCCACGGCCCCGCAGAACCGGCAGTGGCGTCAGCAGGCCGGTCAGCAGGCCGCCGAGGACTACACCGTGGTCGCCGGCGACTGGCTGTCCACCATCGCCGACCGGCACCAGGTCCAGGGCGGCTGGCAGCGGCTGTACGAGCTCAACCGCGCCACCCTGACCGACGGCCCGCACGCCATCTACCCGGGCCAGCACCTGACCCTCGGCGAGCGCGCCACCGGCCAGGGCTTCGACTGGTTCAACCGCGACCAGGGCGGCACCCAGGGCCAGGCCCGAACCCCGGCCACCCCGCCCGCGACCGAGCCCGCCGCGCAGGCCGGGACCCCGGCCCCCGCCCCGACCGCCACCGGCAGCATGGCCGCCGCCGTCGCCTTCGCCCAGTCGAAGGTCGGCCAGGCCTACGTCTACGGCGGCACCGGCAACGGCGGCTGGGACTGCTCCGGCCTCACCCAGGCCGCGCTGCGCGCCGCGGGCATCTCCGTCCCGCGCGTCGCCGCCGACCAGGCCGCCGCGTCCACCCACGTCTCGCTGGACGCCCTCAAGCCGGGCGACCTGCTGTTCTGGTCCAACAACGGCAAGGACTCCGGCGTCTACCACGTCGCGCTCTACATCGGCGACGGCAGGTACGTCGAGGCCGCCAACCCGAGCTCGGGCGTGCGCGTCCAGACCGTCGCCAACTGGGCCCCGGACTTCGCCGGCCGGGTCTGACCCCGCGACACCGTCACACCTGCCACACCTGCCGCACCGTCACACCGACGCCCCCGGGGAGAGTCCTGCCGCTCCTCCCCGGGGGCTTCGGCCTGTCCGGACGTGCTGCGGCGGGTCCGGGCGCCGCACGGCCGTGGCCGAACGGGGGCCGCAGCGGGCATGCTGCTGCCCTGCCCCCGAGAAGGAGTCACCATGGCCCAGGTCACCGTCTCGCTCGACGCCGATCTCGCGATCGACGTGATGATGCTGTCCGGCACCAGCAGCCCGCAGGACGCCGTCGAACTGATCCTCCGCGACTACCTGGAGCGGGGCCGGCGCACCGAGGCCCGCACCGGCGACGCCGCCGACGGCCACCGGGTGTCCCAGGAGCGCCCCCACGCCCAGGAGGGCTGAGCCCGGGAACGCCCGAGGACCCGGGCACGCCGAAGGGGCCCGGGAGCAGCTCGCTCCCGGGCCCCTCCCCATCCGCTCAGCGTGCGCGGGCGCCGGTCGACCCGCGCATCACCAGCTCCGGCTGGAACATGAACTCCCCGCGCTGCGCGGCGTTCCCGCCGACCTCCTCCAGCAGCGCGTCCACCGCCGCGGTGGCCATCGCCTCCACCGGCTGGCGCACGGTGGTCAGCGGCGGCTCGGTGAAGGCGATCAGCGGCGAGTCGTCGAAGCCGACCACCGACACGTCCTGGGGCACCGACAGACCCCGCTGCCGGACCGCCCGGATCGCGCCGAGCGCCATCATGTCGCTGCCGCAGACGATCGCCGTGCAGCCCTTGTCGAGCAGCGCCCCGGCCGCCGCGTGCCCGCCCTCCACGCTGAACAGCGTGTGGTGGACGAGCCCCTGGGCCTCCTGCGCGGTGTACCCCAGCACCTCGCGCATGGCCGCGGTGAAGCCCTCGATCTTGCGCAGCACCGGCACGTACCGCTGCTGGCCGACCGCCAGGCCGATCCGCTCGTGGCCGAGTTCGGCCAGGTGCTGGACGGCCATCCACATCGCGGCCCGGTCGTCGGGCGAGATGAACGGCGCGTCGATCCGCTCGCTGTAGCCGTTGATCAGCACGAACGGCACCCCGCGTCCGGCCAGCCGGGCGTACCGGTCGTGGTCGGCGGTGGAGTCGGCGTGCAGACCGGAGACGAAGACGATGCCCGCCACGCCCCGGTCGACCAGCATCTCGACCAGTTCGTCCTCGGTCGAGCCGCCCGGCGTCTGGGTGCAGAGCACCGGTGTGAAGCCGTGCCGGCTGAGCGCCTGCTCGATCACCTGGGCCAGCGCCGGGAAGATCGGGTTGCTCAGCTCCGGGGTGATCAGCCCGATCAGCCCGGCGCTGCGCCGGCGCAGCCGGGTCGGCCGCTCGTAGCCGAGCACGTCCAGGGCCGCCAGCACGGTCTGCCGGGTGGTGGCCGAGACGTTGGCCTTGCCGTTGAGCACGCGGGAGACGGTGGCTTCGCTGACCCCCGCCTGCGCCGCGATGTCTGAGAGTCGCGCCGTAGTCACGGTTCCAGAGCCTATTGCAACCACGTCAGACCGCCCACCAGTCGGTGCTGTCCGCGGCGAGCACCGCCTCGCCGTCCGTCACCACCGGGTCGGCGTCGGCGGAGGTGAGCAGCAGCCGGCCGGGGGCCGGTATGCGCACCGGGGCTCCGGTGGTGTTGACGGTGCAGACGAAGGAGCCGCGGCGGAAGGCCAGGGTGCCCTCGGGGCTGTCCAGCCATTCGACGTCGGTGCCGGCGCCGAGTTCGGGGCGGGCCCGGCGCAGGGCCAGCGCCGAGCGGTACAGCTCCAGGGTGGACGTCGGGTCACCGGTCTGCGCCTCGACGCTGAGCGCCGCCCACTCGGCGGGCTGCGGCAGCCAGGACGGGCCGCCGGCAGTCGGGCCGAAGCCGTACGGGGCCTCGGTGCCGGACCACGGGATCGGGACGCGGCAGCCGTCGCGGTAGCCGTCCTGGCCGGCCTGGCGGAAGAACGACGGGTCCTGGCGGACCTCGTCGGGCAGGTCGGTGACGTCCGGCAGGCCGAGTTCCTCGCCCTGGTAGACGTAGGCGGAGCCGGGCAGGGCGAGCATCAGCAGGGTGGCGGCGCGGGCGCGGCGCAGGCCGAGCGGGCGGTCGCCGGGGGTGCGGATCTGGGTGCCGAGGCCGGGCGGGTTGGCGAACCGGGTGGCGTGCCGGGTGACGTCGTGGTTGGAGAGCACCCAGGTGGTGGGGGCGTCGACCGGGCGCATCGAGTCGAGCGAGAGGTCGATCACCGCGCGCAGCTCGGCGGCGTCCCAGGAGGTGCCCAGGTACTGGAAGTTGAAGGCCTGGTGCAGTTCGTCGGGGCGCACGTAGTTGGCGGTGCGCTGGACGGTGGGGGTCCAGGCCTCGGCGACGCCGATCCGCTCGCCCGGGTACTCGTCGAGGATCGTGCGCCAGCTGCGGTAGACGGCGTGCACGCCGTCCTGGTCGAAGAAGGGCATGACGTCGTTGCCGAGCAGCCTGAGCTGGTCGGCGCCGCCGAGGTCGGGCAGGCCGGGGGCCTTGACCAGGCCGTGGGCGACGTCGATGCGGAAGCCGTCGACGCCCATGTCCAGCCAGAAGCGCAGGATGGAGCGGAACTCGTCGGCGACGGCCGCGTTGTCCCAGTTGAAGTCGGGCTGCTCCGGGGCGAACAGGTGCAGGTACCAGTCGCCGGGGGTGCCGTCCGGGTCCTGGGTGCGGGTCCAGGCCGGGCCGCCGAAGATGGATTCCCAGTCGTTGGGCGGCAGTTCGCCGTTCTCGCCCTTGCCGGGGCGGAAGTGGTAGCGGTCGCGCAGCGGGGAGCCGGGGCCCTCGCGCAGGGCGCGCTTGAACCACTCGTGCTGGTCGGAGGAGTGGTTGGGGACGAGGTCCACGATGATCCGCAGGCCCAGCTGGTGCGCGTCGCGGATCAGCGCGTCGGCGTCCAGCAGGGTGCCGAACATCGGGTCCACGGCGCGGTAGTCGGCGACGTCGTAGCCGGCGTCGGCCTGCGGGGAGGCGTAGAACGGCGAGAGCCAGACGGCGTCCACGCCGAGGTCGCGCAGGTAGGGCAGGCGGCTGCGGATGCCGGGCAGGTCGCCCATGCCGTCGCCGTTGGAGTCGGCGAAGCTGCGCGGGTACACCTGGTAGATGACCGCGTCCCGCCACCAGCCTCGGTCCGCGGCGGCACCGGCCTCGTGAGCGGTGGCGTCGGTGGCGGGCCGGGAGGTGTCGGCCAGGTTCTGGGTCATGGACGGTATCCCTTGGGAAGTGGCGGGCGGAGCTGTCGGGACGTCGGCGGGGACGTCGGTCAGGACTTCGAGGCGCCGGCGGTCAGGCCGGTCACCAGGTGGCGCTGCACCAGGTAGAAGAGGACCGAGGAGGGGATCGCGATCAGCACGGCGGTCGCGGCCATCAGGTTCCACTGGGCGTCGTGCTCGCTGACGAAGGTCTGCAGTCCGACGGCGAGGGTGTACTTGTCGGAGCTGAGCATGAAGGTGGAGGCGAAGGCGACCTCGGCCCAGGCGGTGAGGAAGGAGTAGAACGCGGCGACGGCCAGGCCCGGGCGGGCGAGCGGCAGCACCAGTCGCCAGAAGGTGCCGAACGGGGTGAGCCCGTCGACCCGGCCCGCCTCGTCGATCTCCACCGGGACGGTGTCGAAGTAGCCCTTCATCAGCCACGCGCAGTAGGGCACGGTGGTGGTCGAGTAGACCAGGATCAGGCCGAGGTAGCTGTCCAGCAGGTCGAGTTCGGAGAGGATCGTGTACATCGGCACGATCAGCACCGCGATCGGGAACATCTGGGTGACCAGCAGCGACCACATCAGCGGGCGGTGGCCGGGGAAGCGCATCCGGGAGACGGCGTAGCCGGTGGAGGCGGCGATCAGCACGCCGAACACGGTGGTGACGCCGGAGACCAGGAAGGCGTTGCCGAACCACCGGAAGAAGTCGGTGTCGAACAGCACCGTGCGGTAGTTGGCGAGGGTCAGCTTGTCGAGGATCTCGCCGGGGTGCAGGTAGTCGGTCTTGTCCGGGCCGAACGAGACGTAGAGGATCCACGCCACCGGGAACAGCGCGATCAGGCTGGCGAGGATCAGCGCGCCGTGCATCAGGGTCCGGGCGAGCGGGCTGTTCGCGCCGCGCGGGCGGGCCTTGGCGGGCCGGGCGGCGGGGGCCGCGGGCCGGGCGGTGAGGGGGGTGGGTCGGTCGGTGGTGGTGCTCATCGGGGTGCCTCCTTCGTGGTCGCGGGGTTCGCCGGGGTCAGCCGTTGGCCCGCTCGTTGCGGGCGAGCCAGCGGCGGTAGAAGCCGGTGAAGACGATCAGGATGGAGAGCAGGATGACGCCGTAGGCGGCGGACTGCGCGTAGTCCCGGGGCTGCTGGCCGAAGCCGAGCCGGTAGGCCCAGGTGACGAGCAGCTGGGCGTCGGGGGCGCCGTTGCCGAACAGCAGGAAGATGACGGCGAACTGGTTGAACGTCCAGATGACGCCGAGCAGGACGACGGTCGAGGAGACCGTGCGCAGTCCGGGCAGGGTGACGTGGCGGAAGCGCTGCCAGGCGGTGGCGCCGTCCATCTCGGCGGCCTCGTACAGCTCGGCGGGGATCGACTGGAGGCCGCCGAGCAGCGAGATCATCATGAACGGCACGCCGACCCAGGTGTTGACCAGCACGGCGGCGGCCTTCTGCGCGGTGGGGTCGTCCAGCCAGCCGGGTTCGGGCAGGTGCAGGGCGGCGAGCACGCCGTTGACGGCGCCGCCGTCGGCGAGCATCAGCCGCCAGGAGAAGACGGTGACGAAGGTCGGCACGGCCCAGGGCAGGATGAGCAGCATCCGGTAGACGGCGCGTCCGCGCAGCTTCTGGTTGAGCAGCAGGGCCAGGCCCAGGCCGATGGTGTAGTGCAGGCCGACGCACAGGGCGGTCCAGGCGATGGTCCACACGAAGTGCGACCAGAAGCGGTCGTAGGAGCCGGGGCCCCAGAGGATGTCGGCGTAGTTGTCGAAGCCGACGAAGTGGTAGCTCGCGGGGATCTCGTTGGCGCCGATCCTGCGGGCGGCGTTGAGGCTGTTGGCGTCGGTGAGGGTGAGCCAGAAGCCCTGGGCGAGCGGGTAGAGCACCAGGACGCCGAGCACGAGCACGACCGGCGTGATCATCGCATAGGCGTACCAGTGCTTGGCGTACGAGCGCTTGAGGCGCTCCATCAGGCCCGGACGCGGATCGCGCTGCCGGCTGCCCTGGCCGGTGGCGCCCTGCACGGCGACTGACATGGTTCGACACCTTCTCGGGGGAGGTCCGCCGCCTCGCTTCGGCGACTGCTGCTACGGATCCGGCCGTCCGGCCCGCCAGGGGGGAGGCGGCGGGCCGGACGGCGGGAAGGGGACTACTTGGCGAAGCCCGGGAGGAGCTTGGCGTAGTCGGTGGCGACGGTGTTCAGGCCGTCCTGGGTCGCGGTGCCCTGGACGATCTTGCCGAGGTTGGTGCCCAGCGACGCGAAGAGCGAGCTGTACTCGGGCAGTTCGGGGCGCGGCTTGGCGCTCGGCAGCACGGCCTGGAAGCCGGCGATGCCGGGGTCGGCCTTGACCTCGGGGGTGAAGGCGTCGTCGCGGGTCGGCAGGGTGGAGTTCTTCTGCGCGACGAAGGCCTGGCTCTCGGCCGAGGTCATGAAGGCGGCGAACTTCTCGGCGGCGGCCTTGTGGGCCTTGTCGGCGCCGGCGTAGACGGCGATGTTGTGGCCGCCGGTCGGGGCGCCGGCCTTGCCCGCGGCGCCGGCCGGGACGGGGGCGATGCCGAGGTTGGCCTTGTCGGCGAAGGCGGAGCCCTTGTAGATGTTGGTGATCTCCCAGGGGCCCTGGATGATCGCCGCGACCTTGCCGCTGTTGAAGGCGTCCATCATGTGCGCGTAGGCGTCGGTGGTGACGTCGGCCTTGACGGTGCCGGGCGCGGTGAACATCGACTTGTAGGTCTCGACGGCCTTGACGGCCTCCGGCCCGGCGACGGTGATCTTCTTGCCCTTGGCGTCGACGGTGTCGGTGCCCTCGCCGAACAGGAACGGCATCGCGTAGTAGCCGTCGGCGGCCTTCAGCCAGAAGCCGTCGACGCCGGCCTTCTCCTTGACCGCGGCGGCGGCGGTCTTGAGCTCGTCCCAGGTGGTGGGGGCGGCGGTGATGCCGGCCTTGGCGAAGAGGTCCTTGTTGTAGAGCAGGCCGAGGGTGTCGGTGACCAGCGGGACGCCGTAGAGCTTGCCCTCGTAGCTGGCCTGCTGGATGAGGCTGGGCTGGAACTTGGCGGCGTCGGCGGCGGCCGGGGTGCCGTCCAGCGGCTCCAGGTAGCCGGCCTTGGCGAAGGCGGCGGTCCAGCCGACCTCGGCGCGGAAGACGTCCGGGGCGCCCTTGGCCCCCATCGCGGTCTGGAGCTTGTTCTGCGCCTGGTCGAACGGCACGTTGACGAAGTCCACCTTGACGCCCGGGTTGGCGGCCTCGAACTTCTTGACGAGCTCCTGGTAGTTCGGCGCCTCGTTGGTGGCGTTCGAGGTGTCCCAGTAGGTGAGGGTGACCGGCCCGTCGGCCTTGCCGTCCGAGCTGGAGCCGCTGCTGCCACAGGCAGCCATCGAGACCGCGAGGGCCACAACGAGGGCAGAGGCCGCGATGCCACGCCGCATTTGAACTCCTTGGAGGGTGGGGGTGCCCGAAATGTTCGGAGACAGGCGCATAATGGCTGCCTTGCCTCGCGCCGACCGCACCGTTGCTGCCGCCGGGCCCGCAAGGAAGTTAACAGCGGGGTGACAGCGGCGGAAACCCCTTGCAGCAAGTTTCTGCAAGAAAGGGCGATCGTTACGCCCACGTGTCCTGTGCGTTGCCGCACGGTAGTCAACGGTCGGCCATATTGTGGCGCCCTGCCCGGTTTGCCCCGGTCGGCCGAGGCCGCCGGGGCCACCCTCCGTGGTGAAAGATCCTTGCAGCGCCCCCGTCAGCCGGTCGTTCCGAACCGCAGCACGGTCGTCGAACGGAACTCCTCGCCCGGGCGGAGCTCGGTGCTCGGGAAGGCCGGGTGGTGCGGGGAGTCCGGGAAGTGCTGGGTCTCCAGCGCGATCCCGGCGAACGGCCCGTAGGGCACCCCGCTCGCGCCGGTGACCGCGCCCTGGAACTTGTTGGCGGTGTAGACCTGGATGCCGGGCTCGGTGGTCAGCACCTCCAGGGTCCGGCCACTGGCCGGGTCCTCCAGCCGCGCCGCCGGGGCCGGGGTGCCGTCCGCCGGGCGCCGGCGCAGCACCCAGTTGTGGTCGTAGCCGCCGGGCCCGGTCAGCTGCGGGTGGCCGTCGTGCACCGACTTGCCGATCGGCCGGGCGGTGGTGAAGTCGAACGGTGTGCCGGCCACGGGTTCGATCCGGCCGTCCGGGATCTGCCGCGCGTCGGTGGGCGTGTAGCCGTCGGCGTCCAGGGTGAGCAGGTGGCCGAGGATGTCGCCGGAGCCCTCGCCGGCCAGGTTGAAGTAGGCGTGGTTGGTGAGGTTGAGCACGGTCGGTGCGCCGGCCACCGCGTGGTAGTCGATCGCCAGCTCGCCGTCGGCGTCCAGGGTGTAGTCGACGGTGACGTCGAGCGCGCCCGGGAAGCCCTGGTCGCCGTGCGGGCTGTGCAGCTTCAGCCGGACGCCGCCGGGGATCTCCTCGGCCGCCCACATCCGGTGCGCGAAGCCGTCCGGGCCGCCGTGCAGGGTGATCCCGCCGCCGGTCGGGGCGAGCGGGTGCTCCTCGCCGTCGACGGTGACGCTGCTGCGGTCGATCCGGTTGGCGTAGCGGCCGACCACGGTGCCGTAGTGGCGGGCCGGGCCGAGGATGTCGGCGAGCCGGTCGGTGGAGAGCAGCAGTTGGGCGGGGCGGCCGTCGCGGTCGGGGGCGACCACGGTGTGCAGGGTGGCGCCGAGGGTGAGCACGCTCGCCTCGTACGGGCCGGCGCGCAGCGTCCACCGCTCGATCGCGGCGCCCGCGCCCGAGGGTTCGAAGGGCTCGCGCCGCACGGTGGTGGTCTGCGGCCCGTTCGCCGGGGGCGTCGCCATGGCCTGCTCCTCACTGGCGGGCCACCAGAGCGCGCCCGCCCTTCGCCGGGGTCCCGGGCCTCGTACGGGACCGGGTCGGCGTCAGCCTAGGGCCTGCCTGTCGGATTCTGTCGGATCGGGCCGCGGCCCCGGCGAGGATCCGGGGGACACGCCTTGCCGGGTGGGACGGCGCGGGGGCGCTGATCCAGTGCCCGCGCGCCGTCCGGGCGCTCCGTCCGCCGGTGCGTCGGCGTCAGCGTGCGCGGTCGAACCCGCCCCCGGGCGCGTCCGGCCCGCCCTGCCGGTCGACCGGGTCGGAGCCGTCCCGCTGCGCGGGCGGCAGGCCGAGCGCGGCGGCCAGGCCGTCCGGGCCGCTGCCGGCCTTGCGGTAGACGGCGGCCAGCCGGTAGTTGACCTGGCTGAGCGGGAGCCCCAGGTGCTCGGCGATGCGCTGCGGCGGCACGCCCCGCACGGCGAGTTCGGCGACCGCCCACTCCGGCTGGCTGAGCGCCTCCCGGACGTCGCCGAGCCGGTTGGGCCGCAGGCCGTAGTTGGCCAGCTCGCGCCGGGCCCGCTCGACCAGCCCGTCCGCCGCGCAGTGCTGGGCCAGTTCGATGCCCTGGTACAGGTACTCCTGGGCGTCCTCCAGCCGGCCGACCCGGCGCAGCGCGGCACCGAGGTCCACCAGGGCGACGGCGTGCTCGTAGCCCGCGGGCGACTGGCCGAGGTGGGTCACCGCCCGCTCCAGCAGTTCGACCGCCTGCTGGCCGTCCTCGATCTGGGCGTGCAGCCGCAGCGCCGTGCCGATCGCCGAGGCGGTGCCGAAGCGCTCGGCGTCGACGACCGAGCGCCGGGCGTACGCGCGGGCCCGCTCCGGCTCGTCCTCGGCGAGCGCGATGGCGAGGTGTCCGGCCCAGGGCGCCCAGACCGTGTTGTGCCAGCCCCGCAGGTCCAGCTGGGCGCCGGCCTCGGTCAGCGCGGCGGCGGCGCCGGCGGGCCGGTTGACGGCGAGCAGCAGCTTGCCGTACAGCGACGCGGCGTCGGGCAGCACCATCGCGGTGGGGTGGTACGGCGGGTGGAAGCCGAACTCCAGGGCGAGTTCCCAGGCCTCCTGGCTGCGGCCGCGGGCGATCAGGGTGTCGATCAGCACGCCGACCGCGTCCCAGGCGAGCGGCAGCTTGGCGCTGATCCGCTCGGAGAGCCGCAGCGCCCGGCGCAGGAAGTCCTCGGCCTCGGCGAGCAGGCCGCGCCGGAACCGGGCCAGTCCCATCAGGAAGTAGGCGAAGCCCCGGTGGGCACCGCTCCAGCCCGCCACCTCGAACTGGACGATGGCGTCCGAGAAGAGCCGTTCGGCCTGGGCGATCCGGTCGTTGTAGGTGTAGGAGAGGCCGAGGGTGGCGGGCAGTTCGAAGCCCCAGGTGTTGTCGGTCCAGCCGAGGCCCTTGGGCAGCCGGCCGTTGTCCAGGACGCGGTCCGCGTGCCGCAGCACCTCGGCCGAGGACTCGCCGCGCAGGGTGAGGTCCCAGGCCCGCAGGGCCAGCACCGCCCGGTCGGCCGCCTCCCGTCCGGTGAGGCTCTCGCACAGCGCGCCGAGCCGGGCGGAGCGGGCCGGCCCGTCCTCCTCGGACTTGCGGTAGGCGTGCCACATGAACGACGCGGCCTCCAGCCGCAGCCGACCCGCGGGGTCCCCGGCGGTGCGTTCGGCCTCCTGCTGGCAGACCACGGCGGCCTGGCGCAGTTCGCCGCTGTGCGCCAGCACCTCGGAGAGCCGGAAGGTGGCGTCGATCCGCATCGAGGGGCGCAGCGGTCCCTCCTCCGGGTCGAGCGCGAGCTTCAGCTGGTTGACGGTGGCGACGGGGTCGGTGAGCAGGGCGGAGCAGCCCAGCTCGTACAGCACCTCGGCACGGTCCTGGTCGTCCGGGGGTTCGGCGAGCGCGCGGTGCAGACAGCGCTGGGCGGCCTCGGGGGCGCCGATCAGCAGGTGTTCGGAGGCGGCCTTGCGGAGTTTGCGGACGGTGCGGTCGTCGCCCTCGCCCGCGAAGGTCTCCACCAGGTGGCGGGAGGCGGCGAGCAGGCCGAGTCCGGCGTTCTCGATCTCGGCGGCGGCCACGCCGTGCATGCCGGTGCGGGTGGCCTCGGGCATGGTGTTGTAGATCGAGCTGGCGATCAGCGGGTGGACGAATTCGAGGTTGCCGTTCGGGGTGGCGGTGAGGACGCGCTGCTTGCGCAGTTCCTTAATGGACTCGCGGGCGCCCTCGGCGCTCTGGGCGGAGATCCGGGTGGCGAGGTCGGGCCGGATGTCGGTGCCGAGCATCGCGGCGGCCCAGGCGAAGCGCAGGGTGGCGGCGCCGAGCCGGTCCAGCCAGGACTTGAGGGTCATCCCGGTGGCGTCGACGGCGAGTTCGCGCAGTTGCTGGGAGTTCTCCTCGACCGGTTCCAGTTCCTGGTCGCGGACCTGGTCGAGCAGCGCGACGACCTCGAAGGGGTTGCCGTTGACGACGTTCCAGAACTCGTAGCAGAAGGCGTCCTCGGCCTTGTCGCCGAGTTCGGCGCGGATCATGTCGGTGACCGCGACCAGGGACAGCCGGCTCAGCTGGTGCCGGCGGGTGGCGAGCGCGGCGACCGCGCGCTGGTGCTCCTGGGTCTCCTGCTGCCAGTCGGCGGTGTCGTCGCGGTAGGCGAAGACCAGCAGGACCGGCAGTTCGCGGGCCCGTACGGCGAACTGGGCCAGCCAGCCGAGCGATTCGAGGTCGGCCCAGTGCAGGTCGTCGACGATCATCACCAGCGGGGCGCGCCGCGGGGCAAGCTGGGTGAGGACGAAGTCGAGGCCGTCGCGGACGCCCTGCGGGTCGAGCCGGCGGGCGCCCTTCCTGGGCTGCTTGAGGCCCATCGCCGGGCCGACGACCTCCTCCCAGGTGCCCATCACCTGGCTGAACTCGCTGGGCTCCAGGCTGCCGAGGACCGGCTGGAGGAGCTGGCGCAGCACGTGGTACGGCTCGTTGAACTGGCGCTCGCCGCCGCGGGCGAACAGGACGGTGGCGCCCTCGTGCAGCTTGGCGATCCGGCGGACCTCGTGCAGCAGGCTGGTCTTGCCGATGCCGGGCCGGCCGGAGAAGGTGAGCAGCTCGCCGATCTCGGTGCCGCCGGCCGCGAAGTCGCGGCAGAGCTTGTCCACCGCGGCCTCGGCGGAGCGGAGTTCGGCGTCGCGGTCACGCAGTCTGATGCGATTGGGGGCGCCTTCCGCCTCCCGCGCGCCGGGCATCGCCCCCGCCCGGAAATCCCTGTCCCGCTCGGTCACCGTCGTGCCTCCGCCTCGCCGATCCGTGCTCGTGGAGCCGAGGTTAGCGCCGCAGGGGGCCTATTGGAGCGTATTCACGCAGGCGGGGGGCGAGTTGAAGGGTTTGGAGGGCCCGCCGAGGGCAATTGCCCTATATCACTAACGTCGGATCATTGCATCAGATACTCTACGCCCCGCGTGGCCAGTTGATCATGTCATGCCCCCGCTTCCCCCTTGGACAGCACTGCCCCAACTCCCCCGCCGATCACCGCAGTACCCATCAGTACACCCACCTTTCGACCCATCAGTACACCCACCTTTCGCAGCTCCGGGAGTCCGATGTCTGACGACACTTCACTTCAGATTCCGTTCCCGCACCGTCGCAGCGACCACGGGCCGTACGCCACCGAACTGCACCGCGCCTGGCTGACCCGCCATCCACTGCTGCCCGACCCGACCCACCCGTCCTACGCGCACTGGGAGGTGGTCGACCTCGCCGCGCTCGGCTACCCCGACGCCGGGCCCGACGAACTCGCGCTCGCCGCCGACCTCATGGGTTTCTACTTCCTCTTCGACGACCAGTTCGACGGCCCGCTCGGCCGCCGCCCCACCGAGGTCGCGCCGATCTGCGACCGGCTGATCGCCGTCCTGCACGGCGCGCCGGCCGACCGGGGCTCCCCCGTGGAGAGCGCCTTCGCGGACCTGTGGGAGCGCAGCGTCCGGGGCATGCCGGCGCGCTGGCAGGCGCGCGCCGCGTACAACTGGGAGTACTACCTCGCCTCGCACCCTGCCGAGGCGGCCGGCCGGATCAGCCCGCGCCCGCCGGACCGGGCCGGCTACCAGGTGCTGCGGCGCGGCACCGCCGCGATGGAGACCATCTTCGACATGATCGAGCGGCTCGGCCACTTCGAGGTACCGCCGGCCGTGCTGCACCACCCGGTGCTGCGCCAGTTGCGCCAGCTCGCCGCCGACATCCCCTCGCTCACCAACGACGTGCGCTCGTTCCCGCTGGAGGCGCCGCGCGGCGACGTCAACAACCTGGTGATGATCGTGCGCCGGGAGCGGGACTGCTCGGCCGAGGAGGCCTGCGCCGTGGTGATGGCCGAGGCGCAGCTGATGGTGGAGCGCTGCCAGGAGCTCTACGACGGGCTGCCCGACGTGTACCGGGAGCTCGGCCTGGCCAGGGTCGAGCGGATCGTCGCCCAGCGCTACGCCGACGGCCTGCTCACCTGGCTGGCCGGCTACCTGAGCTGGGAGCGCCGCACCGGCCGCTACCAGGCGGCCTGAGGGGGCCGGACAGTCGCGGTGCACCACCCTGCGTCGACCGGGTCCGCACGGACCGTAGCCGAATCGGGCGTCCGCCGGTTAGGGTGCTGACCGGCGGACGCCCCCGGTTCGGGGGGCGCCCGACCCGCGCGTGTGTCCGTACCCTCCGCCGGGCCGCCCTCCGCGCGGCCCGGCGCCCCGCTGCGGCCCGCGCGCCGCGGCGGCGCCCCGACCGCACGAGGAGGCACCAGAGCATGCCGGTCTACCAGCCCCCCGGACAGCCCGGATCCATCGTCGCCTACCGCCCCCGCTACGAGCACTGGATCGGCGGCCGGTGGACGCCGCCGGTCCTCGGCCGGTACTTCGAGAACCCCAGCCCGGTCACCGGCGAGGTCTTCACCGAGGTCGCCCGCGGCACCGCGGAGGACATCGAGGCCGCGCTGGACGCCGCCCACGCCGCCGCCCCGGCCTGGGGCCGCACCCCGCCCGCCGAGCGCGCCCAGGTGCTGCTGCGGCTCGCCGACCGGATCGAGCAGAACCTGGAGAAGCTCGCCGTCGCCGAGAGCTGGGAGAACGGCAAGCCGGTCCGCGAGACGCTGGGCGCCGACCTGCCGCTGGCGGTCGACCAGTTGCGCTACTTCGCCGGCGCGCTGCGCGCCCAGGAGGGCGGTGTCTCGCAGCTGGACGAGGACACCGTGGCCTACCACTTCCACGAGCCGCTGGGCGTGGTCGGCCAGATCATCCCGTGGAACTTCCCGATCCTGATGGCCGTCTGGAAGATCGCCCCGGCGCTGGCCGCGGGCAACACGGTCGTGCTGAAGCCGGCCGAGCAGACCCCGGCCTCCGTGCTGCTGCTGGTCGAGCTGACCGCCGATCTGCTGCCGCCGGGCGTGCTCAACGTGGTCAACGGCTTCGGCCTGGAGGCCGGACGCCCCCTCGCCTCCAGCGACCGGATCCGGAAGGTCGCCTTCACCGGCGAGACCACCACCGGCCGGCTGATCTCGCAGTACGCGAGCGGCAACCTCATCCCGGTCTCGCTGGAGCTCGGCGGCAAGAGCCCCAACCTGTTCTTCGCCGACGTCGCCGCCGAGCAGGACGCCTTCTACGACAAGGCCCTCGAGGGCTTCGCGATGTTCGCCCTCAACCAGGGCGAGGTCTGCACCTGCCCCAGCCGGGCGCTGATCGAGTCCGCCGTCTACGACCGGCTGCTCGCCGACGGCCTGGAGCGGGTGCGCGCGCTGCGCCAGGGCAACCCGCTGGACACCGGGACCCAGGTCGGCGCGCAGGCCAGCGACGAGCAGCTGCGCAAGGTCCTCTCCTACGTCGAGATCGGCCAGGCCGAGGGCGCCAAGCTGCTCGCCGGCGGCGAGCGGGCCGACCTCGGCGGCTCGCTGGCCGGCGGCTACTACGTCACGCCGACGGTCTTCGAGGGCGTCAACGGGATGCGGATCTTCCAGGAGGAGATCTTCGGCCCGGTCGTCGCGGTGACCCGCTTCGAGGACTTCGACGACGCGATCGCGCTCGCCAACGACACCCTGTACGGACTCGGCGCCGGCGTCTGGACCCGCAACGGCACCACCGCCTACCGGGCGGGCCGCGCCATCCAGGCCGGCCGGGTCTGGACCAACTGCTTCCACGCCTACCCGGCGCACGCCGCGTTCGGCGGCTACAAGAACTCCGGCATCGGCCGGGAGGGCCACAAGGCCGTCCTGGAGCACTACCAGCAGACCAAGAACCTGCTGGTCAGCTACTCCCCGCAGGCCACGGGCCTGTTCTAGGGCGGGTCACCCCGGCGCAACCGCGGAGTGGGAAGCCGGACCCGCCGGCTTCCCACTCCGTACGCCACTCCCCGTGGCCCGACCGGGGACCCCTGTGAGCAAATCACCCGTATCGGGATCCAAGCACATGAACACCGGTAAATCCCCGACGCGCCGCCGACATGCGCGGCGCGTCGCGGCCGAGGTCCTAAACAGGAGTCCCGACCCGCTTCGACTCCTGGGAGACCGGATGACCATCGCCCCCGCCAGACTCTCCGACCCGACCGTGCGCGCCGCCGTCACCGCGATCAACGCCGGCGACCGGCAGGCCTTCGTCGACCTGCTCGCCCCGGACGCCACCATGGCCGACGACGGCTCCGCACGCGACCTCCAGGACTGGATCGACCGGGAGATCTTCACCGTCCGCGGCCACATGGAGGTCCGCTCCGAGTCCGACGGCGGCCGGGCCCTGGTCGCCGACTACCGCAACGAGACCTGGGGCGAGATGCGCACCGCCTGGCGCTTCACCGTCGAGGACGGCCGGATCAGCCACTTCGAGACCGGCCAGGCCTGACTCCGGCCCCTCCGGCCTCCCGTCAGGCCGCGCCGAGGCACTCCCGCACCGCCCGGATCAGCGTGCGCGAGCGGATGTCCCCGGTGACGCCGGGCTGCATGCCGTTGGTGACGTAGCCGAACCCGATCCCGAGCTCAGGATCGGCGAAGCCCAGCGAGCCGCCCCGGCCCGGATGGCCGAAGCTGGCCGGCGAGGCCATCGGCGAGGTCGGCCCGTGCCGGAAGAAACCCAGCCCGAAGGTCGAGTTGACGATCAGCACCCGGTCCGGGCCGCTGACCACCGGCCCGACCGCGCGGGCCAGCACCTCGGGCCCGAGCAGCGGCGGCAGCGTCCCGCCGCCGCTGCCGTGCCGGTCGGCCGCGCCGATCAGCGCCGCGTAGAACCGGGCCACCGAGCGCGCGGTACCGATCCCGCCCGCGCCGGGGATCTCGGCGGCCTGCACCGCCGGGTCGTTCAGGTCCACCCCGGGCCGCACCGAGGCGAACGCCCGGGCGGTCAGCGACTCCGGGTTCCGGTAGGCGTCGCGCACCGACTGCTTGGCGCGCAGCCGCAGCCCGCTCGGGCCGGTCCGGGCGGCCTGCGGAGCGGGCAGGTCGACCAGCCGGCCGACCCGGGGCTCCGCGCCGGCCGGCAGCCCGATCCACAGGTCGAGGCCGAGCGGCCGGGCGATCTCCTCCGCGAAGTACCGGCCCACCGAGCGCCCGCTCACCCGCCGCACCACCTCGCCGACCAGCCAGCCGAAGGTGTACGGGTGGTAGCCGTGCGCCGTGCCGGGCTCCCAGGCGGGCGCCTGAGCGGCCACCGCGGCCGCCGCCCGCTCCCAGGTGAGCACGTCCTCCAGCCGCAGCGGCTCGTCCAGGGCCGGCACCCCGGCCTGGTGCGACAGCAGCCAGCGCACCGGCACCCCGCCCTTGCCGGCGGCCCCGAACTCCGGCCAGTGGGCGACGACCGGGGCGTCCAGGTCGAGCTGCCCGCGCTCGGCGAGCAGCAGCGCGGTGGCCGCGGTCAGGCCCTTGGTGACCGAGCGCAGCACCTGCGCGGTGTCCGCCGTCCACGGCACGGCCGGCGCGGGCCGCGCGCCGACCTCGGGCCGGGCGTCTCCGCCCCACAGGTCGACCACCTTGCGGCCGTCGGCGTACAGCGCGAACGCCGCGCCGAGTTCCCCGTACTCGCGGAAGTTGCGGGCGAAGGCCTCCCGCACCGGTTCGAAGCCCCCGGCCGTCTCGCCCCAGATCTCGACCACCGCGCGCCGTCCTCGTCGTTCGTACGTCCATCGATCGCCCGGAAACCCTAACCTGTCGGTCATGACCGAAACCCCGCAGACCGATCCCGCCGACGAGCTGCTGGACGTCGTCGACGAGCACGACCGGGTGACCGGGACCGCACCGCGCGGGGAGGTGTACCGGCGCGGGCTGATCCACCGGTGCGTCTTCGTCCTGGTGCGCGACCCGGCCGGGCGGATCTTCGTGCACCGGCGCACCGACACCAAGCTGTTCGCGCCCGGGGCGCACGACATGTTCGTCGGCGGCGTGGTGGGCGCCGGCGAGAGCTACGAGCAGGCCGCCGTCCGGGAGGCCGAGGAGGAGCTGGGCGTCACCGGGATCGCCCCGCGCCCGCTGTTCCGCTTCCTGTTCCGCGGCGACGGCCTGGCCTGGTGGTCCGACGTGCACGAGGCCGAGTGGGACGGCCCGGTGGCCCCGCAGGAGTCCGAGGTGGCCTGGCACGCCTGGCTCACCCCGGCCGAGCTGGCCGAACGGCTGGAGCGCGACGAATTCGTCCCGGACGGCCGGGAGGCCTACCGCCGCTACCTGGAGCACCACCCGGCCTGACCGGGCGGATAGGGTGGCGCGCATGGCATCCCGCACGCCGTCGGCCCCCTCCCCCGCGTCCGCGCCCGCGCGCGGCGACCGTCCGGAGCCCGCCGTGCGACCGCGCCGGCGGCTCAGCGTGGACGAGCGGCGCGAGCAGCTGATCGCCGTGGCGCTGGAGCTGTTCAGCCACCGCCCGCCCGAGGAGGTGTCGATCGACGACATCGCCGCCGCCGCGGGCGCCTCCCGGCCGCTGGTCTACCACTACTTCCCGGGCAAGCAGGCGATCTACGAGGAGTCGCTGCGCCGGGCCGGCCGGGAGCTGTCGGCCCGGTTCGAGGAGCCGGCCGAGGGCCCGCTCTCCGCGCGCCTGTACCGGGTGATGGGCCGCTACCTGGACTTCGTGCAGAGCCACGGGCCCGGCTTCGCGGCGCTGCTGCGCGGCGGTTCGGTGACGGCCAGCACCAACACCTCGGCGGTGATCGACGAGGTCCGCAAAGCCGCCCACGACCAGATCCTCGGCCACCTGGCGCTGCCCTCGCCCAGCCCGGGGCTGCGGCTCACCGTCCGGGCCTGGATCGCCAACGCCGAGATCACCTCGCTGGAATGGCTGGCCGACCGCTCGGTGCCGCTGGAGGAGCTGCAGCTGCACCTGGTGCAGGAGTTCGTGGCGGCCCTCACCCTGACCGCCGCCCGGGAGCCCGCGCTGGCCGCCGAGCTGGCCGGCTTCTTCGCCGACGAGCGCCCGGACGGCCCGACCGGGCGGCTGGTCCGCGACCTCGCCGGCCTGCTGGCCGTACCGGGCCTGGCCGACGCCCTCACCGGGCTGGCCGCCGAGCCCGGCCCCAATCCCGGCCCCAATCCCGGCCCCGGTCCCGATCCCGGTCCCGCTGACGACACCCGCTCCGAGGCCGGCTGAGGCCGGGCGGCCGGTTCTGCCCCGTCGGCGGCCTCTGATAGGAATGTGCACGGATCTGACGGCCCGCCGGTCACCCCCGGGCCGGGGTCCACGGACCACGGACGCGCAGCGAGCAGAGCGGGGGGCTCAACAGTTGACCCAGGACGGCCAGTTCAGTGCGGAGGCCAACCCCTTCGCAGCCGCGGAGCGGGTCTCCGCGACGCTCGGCAGCCTCACCGACGCCCTCTTCGGCGCCCGCACCTCGCGCCACCCCGCAGCCGTGCTGACCGCCCTGCGGACCGTCGCGCACCCGGCCGCCGACACCCTGTTCCACCTGCCGCTGGCGCCCAACGGCCCGGTGCACACCGCCGTCGACCGGCTCGGCACCGTGGTCACCGCCGGCACCGCCCGCCCGGGCACCGGGGCCGCGCTCGCCCCGCTGGCGACCGGCGCGCTGCTGGCCCGCTACGGCACCGCCGGCCCGGTCCGCGGCGCGACGGGCGGCTCCACCGGGGCGCCCACCGCCGAGCACTTCGGGCTGCCGGTGACCGGTGAGCCCGCCGACCCCAAGCTCCGCCCGGCGTTCGCCGCTCCGCTGGCCGCGCTGGCGGCCGGTCGGCAGACCCGGCAACCGGTCGAACTGCCCACCGGCGCGGGCGCCGAGGTCCGGCTGGTCGTCCCGCCGGGCTTCCACGCGCTCACCGCACCCGACGGCCCGCCCGGGGTCTCCGCCCGCACGGTGCCCACCGGCCCGGTGGACGGCATCCCGGCCGGCAGCGAGATCGCCCCGGCCACCGGCGCGGCCGCCGCCGGGCTGAGCGCGCACCTGGCCGAGACCGCCGAGGAGCTGTTCAGCGGTGCCGGCCCGGCCGAGCGCCGCGACTTCGCGCTGATCGCCGCCGCCCTGGCGGACACCGTCACCGCCTCCGGCGCCGTCTACGCGGGCGTCGGCGCCTTCCGCCTGGACGACCGGCCGACCGAGGCGACCCTGGTCGTCTCGCTGGCCCGCCACCCGCTGCCGATCACCGGACTCGCCACCGAACTGGCCACCCTGCGCCGGCACGCCGAGGTCTGGACGGTGCTGCTGCCCGCCGGACCGGCCGCCGTCCTGGTCGAGGCCCGCAGCGTCCCGGTGCCGGGCCCGCTGGCCGCCGACGGGGCGCGCCGCTGGGCGGTCACCTCGGTGGTGGAGGCGTTCGTGCCGCTGCCGGACGGCGTCTCGGTGCTCTGCGTGCAGCTGACCACCGCCCAGCCGCAGGACTGGGAGCTGTACACGGACGTCTTCGCCGAGCTGCTGACGAGCGTGCAGTTCGGCTGGGACGGCGTGCCCGCCACCCCGGTCGCCCCGGCGCCCGCGCCCGTCCCGGCACCCGTGCCCGCCGCCGAGCTGCCCGCCCAGGCCGCACCCCCGGCGCCCCCGGCACCCGTAGCGCCCCCGGCGCCGCCGGCGCCCGCGGACGACGCCACGCCGGTCCGCATCCCGCCGGCCGACTTCAACCCCTTCGCCCCGGTCGCCGACCCGACCCCGGCCCAGCCGATCCTGGTTCCGGCGGACGCCGCGGAGCCGGCCGCCCCGCCCAAGGGCACCCCGGTGATGGTCCCGCCGCCGGACTTCGACCCCTTCGGCATCCTCGGCACCCCGGCCGCCGAACCGGCCGCCCCGGAGGAGCCCGAGGCCCCGGAGCCGCTGAAGGGGACGCCCGTGATGGTGCCCCCGCCGGACTTCGACCCCTTCGGCATCCTGGGGACCCCGGTCGCCGAACCGCTGCCGGCCGCTGCCCCGCAGCCCTCGGCCGCCCCGGCCGCCGACCCGTTCGGCACGGTGACCGCCGCGGAGCAGGCCGCCGACCCGTTCGGCACCACCATCCCGGCACCCCGGCCCCCGGCCGCCGTCCCCCCGCCGCCCAGCGGCCCGCCGGCCGTCCCCGCCACCGCCACCGACCCGGGCTCCGGCCCCGCGGCCGGCCCTGCCAAGGGCACCCCGGTGATGGTCCCGCCGCCGGACTTCGACCCCTTCGCCCCGCAGCCCGACACCACCCCGGCCCCGCCACAGCCCACCGCGGCCCCGGAGCACGACCCCTTCGGCTGAGCACCGGGACATCCCTCACCCCGGCCGCCCGACGCACCGACCGCCGGGCGGCCCGTCCGTCCCCGTCCGCCATCCGCCTCCCGACCCGCGCGCCGGGCACCGGGAAGTGCCCGGCGCCCGCGGACCGTGACGAAGGCGCAGGTCCGCCGGGTCCCACCGGCCGTGTCCGCCATGTCCACGATCGATAACTGGTACAGACCTATTGCCAGTTCACCCGTCCGCTCCCTACCCTCGGCACAGGATCCTCCGTGGCACCCCGACGGCCCGAGGACCGGTTCCGCGCCGCCCCCATGGCCCGGAGCACGCTGCTCCACGCACCTGACACCTCCCCACGGGTAACGGGGCGTCCGGGCCTGCCCGGCCCCCAGGACAGGAGCCACATCCATGCGCAGACGTCGGATCAGCCTGCCGCTGCTCGCGGCCGGAACCCTGCTCGTCCCCCTGCTCGGCGCAGCCCTCCCCGCCACCCTGGCCCACGCCGCCGCGGACGCCGCCGCCGACGCGGCCGCGCAGGCCACCGCCGGCTCGGTGACCGCGACCCTGACCAAGGGCAGTGACTGGGGCAGCGGCTACGAGGGCAGCTACACCATCAGCAACGGCTCCAGCGCCGCGGTCAACGGCTGGACACTGGAGTTCGACCTGCCCACCGGCAACACCGTCGCCGGCCTGTGGAACGCCTCGTACACCACCTCCGCCTCCCACGTCACGGTGAAGAACCCGGGCTGGGCCGCCACCCTGCCGGTCGGCGGCACCTACAACGTCGGCTTCAACATCGCCTACTCCGGCGGCTACCAGCCGCTGGCGAACTGCAAGCTGAACGGCAAGCCGTGCGACGGCAGCGGCGACGACCTGACCCCGCCGACCGTGCCGGGCGCCCTGACGGCCGGCACCGTCACCCAGACCACGGCGGCGCTCTCCTGGACGGCGAGCACCGACAACGTCGGTGTCACCGGGTACGACGTGTTCAAGGACGGCACCAAGGTGGCCACCACCGACGGCGCCACCACGGCCGTCACCGTGCAGGGCCTGACCGGCGGCACCACCTACCAGTTCACCGTCCAGGCCTTCGACGCGGCGGGCAACCGCTCGGCGGCGGCCGGCCCGGTGAGCGTCACCACCCCGCCGCCGATCGAGGACAAGGAGGCGCCGACCACCCCGGGCACCCCGGTCGTCACCGGCTCAGACTCCAGCTCGGTCTCGCTGAGCTGGACGCCCAGCACCGACAACGTCGGCGTCACCGCTTACGACATCGCCGCGAGCAACGGTGTGGTCACCACGGTCACCAGCCCCTCCGGCACCGTCGGCGGCCTGGCCCCGGACACCGACTACACCTTCACGGTCAAGGCCCGCGACGCGGCCGGCAACGTCTCCCCGGCCTCCGGCTCGGTGACCGCCCGCACCAAGAAGGGCGGCACCGGCGGCGCGCTGAAGATCGGCTACTTCACCCAGTGGAGCATCTACGCCCGCGGCTACAGCGTGAAGCAGCTCGACACCTCCGGCTCGGCCGGCCGGCTCTCGGTGGTCAACTACGCCTTCGCCAACATCCACCCGAGCACCAAGCAGTGCTTCATCACCAACAAGGCGGCCGGGCCGGAGAACGACCCGAACGCGGGCGACGGCGCCGGTGACGCCTGGGCCGACTTCGGCAAGGGCTGGGACGCCGGCAACTCGGTGGCCGGCACCACCGACACCTGGGACCAGAAGCTGGCCGGCAACTTCAACCAGCTGAAGCAGCTCAAGGCCAAGTACCCCAACCTCAAGATCCAGATCTCGCTGGGCGGTTGGTCCTACAGCAAGTACTTCTCCGACGCGGCGGCCACCGACGCCTCCCGCAAGGCGCTGGTCAGCTCCTGCATCGACATGTACATCAAGGGCAACCTGCCGGTGATCGACGGCCGCGGCGGCGCGGGCAGCGCGGCGGGCATCTTCGAGGGCATCGACCTCGACTGGGAGTGGCCGAACTCCGACGGACACGCCGGCAACATCTTCCGGCCCGCCGACAAGGCCAACTACGTCCTGCTGGCCCAGGAGTTCCGCCGCCAGCTGGACGCCCTCGGCGCCACCACCGGCAAGCACTACACGCTGAGCGCCTTCCTCCCGGCCGACCCCGGCAAGATCGCCGCGGGCATCGACGTCCCCGGCCTGTTCGGCGCCTTCGACTTCGCCACCATCCAGGGCTACGACTACCACGGCGGCTGGGAGATGGTCACCAACCAGCAGTCCGGCATCAAGGTCGCCGCCGGCGACCCGAACCCGCCGGCCCGCCAGTTCAGTTCCGAGGTCGCGATCGGCGCCTACGTGGACGGCGGCGCCCCGAAGAGCAAGCTCACCCTGGGCATCCCGTTCTACGGACGCGGCTGGACGGGCGTGCCGCGCGGCACGACCAACGGACTCTTCCAGACCGCGACGGGCCCCGGCCCGGGCACCTACGAGGCGGGCTTCGAGGACTACAAGAAGCTCAAGGACATGGCGACCAGCGGTGGTTACACCATCTACCGCGACCCGGTGGCCGGCCACGCCTACATCTACAACGGGAACGTCTTCTACACCTACGACGACCCGACCGAGATCGCCCGCAAGACCGCCTGGATCAAGTCCCAGGGACTGGCCGGCGCGATGGTCTGGGCCTTCGACGGTGACACGCCGAACGGCGAGCTGATGGCCGCGGTGGACAACGGTCTGAAGTAGCCCCGGAGCGGCCCGGCCCCTCCGCCGCCTGGCCCGTCACGCGCTCACCGCGCGCGGCGGGCCAGGTGCACGACGTCCGGTACGCCCCGGGCCACCGCGACCTCGTGGGTCACCACGTCCGTGAAGCCGGCCGCCCGCAGCGCCTGTTCGAAGGCCGCCGACGGCCGGGCGCTCCAGACCGCCAGCACCCCGCCCGGCTCCAGCCGCCGCATCAGCACCGCCAGCCCGTCCGGCCCGTACAGCCCGGCGTTGGCGTCGGTGACCGTCCAGTCCGGGCCGTTGTCGATGTCCAGGCAGAGCGCGTGGTAGCGGGCGCCGTCGGCCCCGGCCAGGTGCTCCAGCAGGTCGGTGTGCAGCACCTCGACCCGGGGATCGTCCAGCGCGCCGGCCGAGAAGGCGGCCAGCGGGCCGGCGCGGTGCCAGTCGATGACGGCGCTCTCACGCTCCACCACGGCGATCCGCCCCCAGCGCGGCTCGGCCGCCGCGTGGGCCAGCGAGAAGCCGACGCCGAGGCCCCCGATCAGCACGGCGGGCCGCGCCACCGGTCCGTCCCGGTCCAGTTCGTCCAGCGCGGCCCGGACCAGCAGCCGCTCGGAGCGTCCGTCGGCGGTGTCCATCAGGAAGCAGCCGTTGGCGATGATCTCGTAGTCCCCGCCGCGCCGCCGCAGCACCACCTCCCCGAACGGACCCTCGCGCCGGTCGAGCGTCACGACGGCGGCGGAACCGTCCCGTTCGGGCAGTGCGCTGGACATACGGGGGGTTCCTCCGCGGTGCTCGGGGACACGGACGCGCGGGCCGGCCGGCCGCCGGGCCCCGGGGCCGCACGGCCTGGGGACCACCGGGCCGACGCATCGGACCACCCGGCCGACGATAGCCCCAACCGGCGCCGGCCGCCCCGGGTTTTCACGTCGTGGCCAGCACTCCGACATAGGAGACCCCCGCGACCATCACCCAGGAGCCGAGCCCGAGCAGCGCGATCCGGCCGCCGGTGCGCACCATGGTCGGCAGGTGGACGGCGCTGCCCAGCCCGAACAGCGCGGCCGCGAGCAGCAGTTCCTGGGCGTCCCCGGCGAGGGTCAGGGCCCGCTCGGGCAGCACCCCCGTGGTGCGCAGCGCGATCATGGCCAGGAAGCCCGCGACGAACAGCGGCACCAGCGGAGGCCGCTTCCCGGCCGCCGGCGCGGTGCCGGCGCGCCGGTGCGAGCGCCGGACGGCCACCGCGACCCCGGCGACCAGCGGCGCGAGCAGGACCACCCGCATCAGCTTGACGAGCACCGCCTCGCGCAGCGCGCCCGCCCCGCCGCTCTGCGCGGTGGCGACCACCTGCCCGACGTCGTGCACGCTGGCGCCGACCCAGCGGCCGAAGCCGTCCGGGTCCAGGCCGAGCGGGTGCTGCAGCAGCGGCAGGACGGCGATGGCCAGGGTGCCGCAGAGGGTGACCAGGGCGACGGAGGCGGCGATGTCCTCCTCCTCGCTCCCGGCGGCCTGGCTGACCGCGCCGATCGCCGAGGCGCCGCAGATCGAGTAGCCGGTGGCGACCAGCAGCGGCTGGTCACCGGGCAGGCCGAGCCGGCGCCCGAGCCAGAGGGTGCCGGCGAAGGTCGCGGCGACCACCGCGAGCACCATGGCGACGGTGGCCCAGCCGAGGCCGAGCACGTCGTCCAGGCTCAGCTTGAGGCCGAGCAGCACGATGCCCAGGCGCATCAGCCGCTTGCCGGCGGTGGACAGCCCGGGCCGGGCGACGCCGCGCACCACCGGGCGCAGACCGGGCAGGTGGGCGGCGGCGACTCCGAGCAGCACGGCGGCGGTGAGCTTGGGCACGGCGGGCACGGCCTGGTGGACGGCGATCGCGGCGGTGACGCCGAGCGCGGCGAGCAGCAGGCCGGGGGCGTTCCCGCCGAGCGGGGGCAGGGCGCGGGTGCGGGTCGGGCGGACCGCGCGGTCCCGGAGGGTCAGGGCCATCCGGGGCTCACCGCCGCTCGTCGGCGGGCAGCCGGTAGACGCGCCGGATGCTGGTGCCGAGCCGGGAGACGTCGGCGCCGTACACGTGGATGGAGATGGCGGTGGCGCCGCAGGTGTTGCGCACCAGGTGGATGTCGCCGGGCGGGGCGAAGGCGGCGACGGTACCGGCCGGGCCGACCACGTGCTCGGTCTCGACGAGGTGGGCGGCGCGCCCGTCGGAGATCAGCCGGTAGCGGGTCTCGCTCTCCTGGCCCTGGTGGACGCCGGCCACGCACCAGGAGACGTGGTCGTGGATCGGGGTGCGCTGGCCGGGCAGCCAGACCAGGGCGACGACGGAGAAGGAGCCGTCGTCCTCGGCGTGCAGGACGTGCTGGCGGTAGCGCTCGGGGTCGCCCTCGCGCTGGTCCGCGGTGAGCAGTTCGCCGTCGCCCAGGTGCGGGGCGAGCCGTTCACCGACCAGGTAGGCGGTGAGCTCGGGGGGCAGGCCGCGGTCCACGACCGCGCGGATCTCGCCGACGAGCGCGGTCATGCGCTCGGTGAGCCGGCCGCCGCCGACCGTGGCTGACGTTGTCATGCCAGCAGCGTCGCCGCCGCCGACCCATCACGTCCAAGGAGGGTTCTTTCGCTCTCCCCCCATCACCGCTTATCGATTCCGGGGTGGCCGACGCGGGTCGCGGCAGGGGTTCGGCCGGAGGTCCGGCGGGGGTTCAGCACCCCACCCGGGCCGCGGCGGCCTGCCGCAGGTGGTCCAGGACGAGCGCGGTCGCCGGGATCCGCCGGTGCTCGCGGAGCACGTACGCGCTGACCTGGCGCCGCAGGTGTGGCTCGACGGCGCGGCCGGTGACCTTGCGGTGGCACATGAAGGAGAGCACCAGCGCGGGCATCAGCGCGATCCCGACCCCGGCCGCGACCAGGCTCTGCACGGCGAGGTTGTCGTCCGTGGAGAACACGATGTCCGGGGCGAAGCCCTGTTCGGCACAGACCTGCAGCAGGTTGGCCCGGCAGCGCGGACAGCCGGCGATCCAGCGCTCGCCGTCGAGGTCGGCCAGCCGGACGGCGTGCCGGCGCCCGAGCGGGTGGCCGACCGGCAGCAGCACGGTCAGCAGGTCCTCCATCAGCGGGATCTCGTCCAGCCCGGCGGGGACCTCGGCGGGCGCGCCGGGATAGCGGAAGGCCAGCGCGATGTCGCACTCCCCGCGCAGCAGCCGCTGCACCGAGTCCGGCGGTTCGGCCTCCAGGAGTTCGACCCGCACGCCGGGGTGCTCGGCGAGCAGCCGGGCCATCGCCTCCGGTATCAGGGTGGCGTTGGCGCTGGGGAAGGCGCAGACCCGCACGCGCCCGGCGCGCAGCCGGCCGAGTGCGGCCAGCTGCTGTTGGGCGGCGGAGAGGCTGTCGAGGATCTGTTCGGCGTGCCGGGCGAGCGCCTCGCCGGCCTCGGTGAGGCGCAGCCCGCGCCCGGCGCGGGTGAACAGCGGCAGGCCGACGGTGCGTTCCAGGGCCTTCATCTGCTGGGTGATGGCGGGCTGGGTGTAGCCGAGTTCGCGGGCGGCCGCCGAGTAGGAGCCCGCGCGGACGACCTCGTGGAAGGTCCTGATGTGCCGTGAGTCGAACACCGGTTCCACTGTCCCTCCGCCCGGCCGTCGTGTCGTGTCGCTGTCCGGCAATCATAAGCAGAGTTTGGAGGTACCGATCCAGACCTCGGCCGCACCTATGGTTTACCCGCGAACCGCCCACCTCCGGACGCATCCGGATCACGACCGGTCGCGATCGTTCGCCACCGGTCGCCACCGGTCGCCGTCGGTCGCCCGTCATCGCTCACGGCCGGACCGTCGGCGGCACCCCCATCGACACCTCGGCCGACGCCACCGGAGCCCCGCCGCGCGCGCTCGGACTGCGCCGGCTGCGCCGCTCGACCCAGTGGGCGAACCAGGAGAGCAGCAGGCACATGCCGATGTAGATCGGCGCGATCACCATCACCACCGGGATGAACGGCAGGTCGTAGTCCAGGTTGGTGGCGATCAGCTTGCCGGCGTGCAGGAACTCCTCATAGGTGATCAGGAAGCCCAGCGAGGTGTCCTTGAGCGCCACCACCAGCTGGCTGATGATCGCCGGCAGCATCGCCCGCGCCGCCTGCGGCACCAGGACGTACGCCATCACCTGGGACTTGCGCATACCCAGCGCGAAGGCCGCCTCCCGCTGGCCCCTGGGCACCGCGACCACCCCGGCCCGGAACACCTCGGCGAGCACCGAGCCGTTGTAGAGCACCAGCCCGGCCACCAGCGCCCAGAGCGGGGCCACCTTGAGGGCCACGAAGATGAAGAAGATCATCACCAGCAGCGGCATCGCCCGGAAGAACTCCACCACCAGGGTGGAGAGCAGGCGCACCACCCGGTGGTCGGAGAGCCGCCCGACCGCGAACAGCGCGCCGAACGGCAGGGCGAACAGCACCGTCCAGCCGAAGGCCTTGAGGGTGTTGGCGAGCCCGCGCAGCAGCAGGTCCTGGACGCCCTCGTACTGGAAGGGCGTCCACTTGGCCGCCGTGAACTGGTGGGTGTGGAAGAGCATGTAGACGATCCAGCCGATCAGCGCCGCGATCGCCAGCAGCGCGATCCCGCCGTACAGCCGGTGCCGGGCGAGTGCCTTCGGGCCGGGGACGTCGTAGAGCGCCGAGGATTCCGCCGTCATCGCGACACCGCCACTCGTCGTTCCAGGAGGTTGAACACGGCGCTGATGGCCAGGGTGATGATCAGGTAGCCGACGGCGATCCAGACGAAGGTCCAGACGATGCTGTAGCCGAGCTCGTTGATGGTCCGGTAGGTACCGAGCAGTTCGGTGACGCTGAACGAGCCGGCGATCGCGGTGTTCTTCGCCAGCGCGATCATCACACTGCCGATCGGCGCCACCACCGAGCGGTAGGCCTGTGGCAGCACCACCAGCCCCATCGTCTGGCCGAAGGTCATGCCCAGGCTGCGCGCCGCCTCGCCCTGACCGACCGGCACGGTGTTCACGCCCGCGCGCATCGCCTCGCAGACGAAGGCGGAGGTGTAGCAGCCGAGCGCGAGCACCGCGAAGGTGAAGAACGGCAGGGTGATGTCGAACCGCGGCAGGCCCAGCACCACGATGAAGAACAGCAGGGTCAGCGGGGTGTTGCGCAGCAGGGTCACCCAGGTGGTGCCGAACACCCGCAGCGGCCGCACCGGCGAGACCCGGAAGCTCGCCATCAGCACCCCGAGCACCAGCGCCAGCACGGCGCTCACCGCGAACAGCTCCAGGGTGCCGAGGAAGCCGTCCCGGTAGGTCGACCAGTTGTCGGTCAGCGTCTTCACAGCCCGGCCCTTCCCTCAGTACCGGTCGATCGGTGGCGGGGCCGGCGCGGGCACCCCGGACAGGCCCAGGGTCGCGTCGTAGGCCTTCTTCCAGTCGCCGTTCTCCTCATGGTGCGCCAGCGCGTCGTCGAGCGCGCCGCGCAGCACGGTGTCGTCCTTCGGCGTGCCGATCCCGTACGGCTCCTGGGAGAACAGCGGCCCGACCACCTTGAGCTCGTCCGGCACCTTGGCCGCGTAGCCGAGCAGGATGGTGTTGTCCGTGGTGACGGCGTCCGCCTGGGAGGTGATCAGGTTGTCGACGCAGGCCGAGTAGGTGTCGTAGCCGATCAGCTTCGCCTTCGGGTACTGCTTCTGGATCCGCTGGTACGGGGTGGAGCCGGCCGCCGAGCAGACCGTCCTGCCGTCCAGGTCCTGCGGGCCGTTGATGTCCTTGTTGTTCCTGCGCACCAGCAGCGACTGCCCGGCCATGAAGTACGGACCGGCGAAGCCGACCAGCTTCTTGCGGTTGTCGTTGATGGTGTAGGTGCCGACGTAGTAGTCGACCTGGCCGTTCTGCAGCGCGGTCTCGCGGTTGGCGGAGGCGATGGTGCGGAACTCGATCCGGTCCGGGCCGAACCCGAGGTCGGCGGCGACCATCTTGGCGATCTCGATGTCGAAGCCGGAGTACTCGCCGGTGGCCGGGTTCTTCTCGCCCAGGTAGGGCTGGTCCTCCTTGGCGCCGACCACCAGGTGGCCGCGGGCGCGGGCCGCCGCCAGGGTCGGCGAACCGCTCGCCGGGGTCCCGGTCGCCACCTGGTAGCTGGGCAGGGCGCTGGGCTGCGGCCCCTTGGGCGGCGGGGTGCCGGCCTTGCCGCAGCCGGACAGCAGCAGAGCAGGCAGCAGGACCGGCAGCAGGACCGTGGCCGCGAGGGTGGTGGGCTTCTGCACGGGGCCGGCCTCAGTGCTTCAGGATCTTGGAGAGGAAGTCCCGGGCGCGCTCGCTGCGCGGGGCGCTGAAGAACTCCTCGGGGGCCCGGTCCTCGACGATCCGTCCGTCCGCCATGAAGACCACCCGGTTGGCGGACGCGCGGGCGAAGCCCATCTCGTGGGTCACCACGATCATCGTCATGCCCTCGTGTGCCAGCTGACGCATCACGTCCAGCACCTCGGTGATCATCTCGGGGTCGAGCGCCGAGGTCGGCTCGTCGAACAGCAGGGCCTTGGGCTCCATCGCCAGCGCCCGGGCGATCGCCACCCGCTGCTGCTGGCCGCCGGACAGCTGGGCCGGGTACTTGTCGGCGTGCGCGGCCAGCCCGACCCGGTCCAGCAGCGCCCGTGACCTGTCGTCGGCCTGCGACCTGCTCCGCCCGCGCACCTTCACCTGCGCCAGTGAGACGTTCTGCAGCACGGTCCGGTGCGCGAACAGGTTGAAGGACTGGAACACCATTCCGACCTCGGCACGCAGCCGGGCCAGCCCCTTGCCCTCCTCGGGCAGGGGCCGGCCGTCGATCAGGATGGTGCCGGACTCGACCGGCTCCAGCCGGTTGATGGCCCGGCAGAGCGTGGACTTGCCGGAGCCGGAGGGGCCGATCACGACCACCACCTCGCCCCGGCCGACGGTCAGCTCGACGTCCTGCAGGACGTGCAGCGAACCGAAGTGCTTGTTGACGCCGCGCAGCTCGATCAGCGGGGTGAAGCCGCCCGGCCCGGACGCCGAGAGCGGCCCGGCGTCGGCGCTCACTTCCCGCGCCGCCCCTTCAGCAGCCAGCCGAGCGCCACACCGGCGAGCAGGGTGGCCAGCAGGGCGATCCAGAGCGGGGCGGTCACGGTGAACACCCAGAACTGGATCTTCACCTTGTCGAGGTTGGCGAACAGGAACCAGGCGGCGAGGACGACGATGACGCCGATCCCGATGTAGCGGGTGGGGATGCCGCCGATCTCGCCGCGTTTGGTACCAGAGGAGTCCGAAATCTTAGTCACCCGAGCATTCTGCGGGCACTTGGGCGCATTTGCCCGTATACGCGGCCGGAAGGGCCCGCACCGGACGGTCTTGTCCTGTGCGGGCCACCACCCGTCACCCTCCGTCAGTGTTCATCGGCGTTCGCCGGTGTTCGCCGGTGTTCGCCGGTGTTCGTCAGTGTTCGTCGCGCCAGGAGCGCCACAGCGCCGCGTACGGACCGCCGGCCGCCACCAGCTCGGGGTGGCTGCCGTACTCGCTGATCCGCCCGTCCTCCACCACCGCGATCACGTCGGCGTCGTGGGCGGTGTGCAGCCGGTGGGCGATGGCGATCACCGTCCGGCCCTCCAGCACCCGGGAGAGCGAGCGCTCCAGGTGCCGGGCGGCCCGCGGGTCCAGCAGCGAGGTGGCCTCGTCCAGCACCAGGGTGTGCGGATCGGCCAGCACCAGCCGGGCCAGCGCCAGCTGCTGCGCCTGCGGCGGCGTCAGCGCGGCGCCGCCGGAGCCGACCTCGGTGTCCAGCCCGGCCTCCAGCGCGTCCACCCACGCCCCGGCGTCCACCGCGTCCAGCGCCCGGCGCAGCTCGGCGTCGTCGGCGTCCGGCGCGGCCAGCCGCAGGTTGTCGCGCAGCGTCCCGACGAAGACGTGGTGCTCCTGGTTGACCAGCGCCACCTCGGCGCGCACCCGCTCGGCCGGCATCCGCGACAGCGCCGCCCCGCCGAGGGTCACGCTGCCCCGGCCGGGGGCGTAGATCCCGGCCAGCAGCCGGCCCAGGGTGGACTTGCCCGCCCCGGACGGGCCGACCAGCGCCACCCGGCTGCCCGGGGCGACGTCCAGGCTGATGCCGTGCAGCACGTCGGCGCCCTCCCGGTAGCCGAAGCGCACGTCCCGCGCCTCGACCCGCCGCCCGCTCGGCCGGACCTCGTGGTCGCCCACGGCCCGCGGCACCTCCTGGACGCCGACCAGCCGGGCCAGCGAGGCCTGGCCGATCTGCAGCTCGTCGTACCAGCGCAGGAGCAGATCGGCCGGCGCCGCCAGGGCCTGGGCGTACAGCACCCCGGTGGTCAGCTGGCCCACGGTGATCCAGCCCCGCAGCGCGAACAGCCCGCCCAGGACCAGCGGACCGAGCACGGCCAGCGTGTACGTCGCGTCGATGGTCGGGAACCAGGCCGAGCGCAGCCAGAGGGTGTACCGCTCCCAGGCGATCCACTCCGTCAGCTTGCGGTCGGTCAGCCGGACCCGCTGCTCGCCGAGCCGCAGCGCCTCGACCGTACGCCCGGCGTCGACCGTCTCGGCCAGGACGGAGTTCACCGCCGCGTACCCCGCCGACTCGCTGCGGTAGGACTGCGGGGCCCGCCGGAAGTACCAGCGGGAGGAGACCAGCAGCACCGGCACGCCGATCAGCGAGGAGAGCGCCAGCAGCGGCGAGGTCACCACCAGGGCCCCGAGCACCAGCAGCAGCGAGACGACCGCCACGGCCAGCTCCGGCACCGCCTGGCGCACCGACTTGTCCAGCCGGTCGATGTCGGTCGTGCCCCGGGATACCAGGTCCCCCGTACCGGCCCGCTCCAGGACGCCGGTGGGCAGCGCCACCGAACGGACCAGGAAGTCCTCCCGCAGGTCGGCCAGCACCCGCTCGCCGAGCACCGCGCCGCGCAGCCGCGACCACCAGGTGAACGCGGACTGCGCCGCCAGCGCGAGCAGGTACCAGGCCACGGCGACGGTGAGGGTGGACCCGGCGGTGCCGGCGGCCAGTGACTCGACGAGCGTGCCGAGCACCCAGGGGCCGACCAGCCCGGCCACGGTGGCCACCGCGTGCAGCCCGACCACGGCCGAGAAGGCTCCCCGGTGACGCCGGGCCAGCAGTCGCACGTACGCGCGCACGGCGGTGGGCGAGCCGATCGGCAGGGTGGTGGCCGGCCGCTGCTCCTGGTGGGCGGGGGGCTTCATGCGTCACTCCTCGACTCGCTGCGGTGCGCGCCCCTCCGGGCGGCGGTGGTCCTCATGACGGCTCCCCCGCCGGTGCCGGCTCCTCGGCGCGGGTGACCACCGCCCGGTAGGCCGGCTCCGTCAGCATCAGCTCGCGGTGGACGCCGCTCGCCGCGACCCGGCCGCCGCGCACCAGCACCACCCGGTCCGCCTGGTCGAGCAGCAGCGGACTGGTGGCGAAGACCACCGTGGTGCGCCCCTCACGGTTCTTCCGCAGCCCGGCGGCGATCCGGGACTCGGTGTGCGCGTCGACCGCGCTGGTCGGCTCGTCCAGCACCAGCACCGGCGGGTCGGCCAGCAGCGACCGGGCCAGCGCCAGCCGCTGCCGCTGCCCACCGGACAGCGAGCGCCCCCGCTCGGTGATCTCCGCCGCCATCACGTCCTCCCCTCCCGCCGCGTCCGAGGGGGCCCGGGCGCCGTCCGCCAACGCGTCCAGCACGTCCTGCGCGCGGGCCGCGGCGAGCGCCTCCCACGGATCGACCCGGCCGGAGGCCGGAACGTCGAACAGCGCCGCCAGGGTGCCGGAGAGCAGCACCGGTTCCTTGTCGTGCACCAGGACCGCGGCCCGCGCCTCGGCCAACGGGACGGCGTCCAGCTCGGTGCCGCCGAGGCGGACGGAGGGCTGCGGCCGCCTCTCCTCGCCCAGCGGGACGTGCCCGCCGAGCCGTTCGGCGAGCGCGCCGGCGAAGTCCGGGTCGCCGCAGACCACGGCGGTCAGCTCGCCGGCCCGGGCGGTCAGCCCGGTGAGCGGGTCGAACAGGTCGGAGCGGGCCGGGTCGGCGAGCCGGGCGTCCGCACCGCCCTCGGTGCGGGCCAGCGAGAGCACCCGCACGGCGCGCCCGGCGGAGACCTTGGCCACGCTCCAGGCGTGCGCCGCCTCGCCGAGGATCCGCAGCGGCGCGGCCAGGAACGCGGTGGCGCCGTAGACCGCGACCAGGGTGCCCACCGAGATCCGCCCGTCGGCCGCCAGCCGGACGCCGTACCAGGTGACGCCGACCACGAAGAGGCCGGGCAGCAGCACCTGCTGGGCCTGCATCAGGGACCGGATCCGGGCCGAGCGGACGGCCGCGGCACGGACCTTCTGGGAGGCGGCCCGGTAGCGGTCGAGGAAGAGCTCCTCACCGCCGATGCCGCGCAGCACCCGGAGCCCGGCCACCGTGTCGGCGGCCAGCTCGGTGGCCTTGCCGCCGAGGGCGCGCTGCTCGCCGTAGCGGCGCTCCAGCGGCGCGAGCAGCGGCCAGACCGAGGCGGCGAGCACCGGCACCCCGAGCAGGACGGCCAGACCGAGCGTCGGCTGGACGACGAGCACCGCGGTGCCGGTGGCCAGCCAGACGGCGACCGCGCCGCGCAGCCGGGCGAGGAGTTCGACGTACCAGCCGATCTTCTCGACGTCCCCGCTGCCGACCGCGACGATCTCGCCGGTGGCGATCCGCCGGGACAGCCCGGAGCCGAGGTGGGAAGCCTGACGGGACACCAGCTGACGGACCTGGGTGACGGCGTGGATCCAGTTCCAGACCGACTGGCGGTGCAGCAGCACGGTACCGACCGCGGACACCGCGGCCAGGGCCAGGGCGAGCGCGCCGGCCCGCCACAGGGCGCCGGAGTCCCCGTCGACGACGGCCTGCACGCCGAGGCCGACCGGCACCGGAAGGGCGGCCTGACAGCCCATCTCCAGCAGCGCCCAGCAGGTGGCGAGCACCTGGCCGCGCCGCTGGTCGCGCCGGAGCCGGCGCAGGAAGGCGGAGGGGGAGGAAAGTTCGGGCCGACCGGGATCGGCCAGGGGGAGGGTTTTGAGCAGCATGACGATCCGTTGCGGGGCGGTGCGGGCGGAGGGTGCGGAGGACGGCCGGTAGGGTCACGGCCGTGGGTTCGTCAAGAGGTCATGGCAGTGAGCCTGCCAACCCGGATGTGATCTGCGCAACAGGTTTTCCAGGCACCCGGCCGACGCCGTAGTGTTGTGCACGCGCCGGTAGCACGCGTCGGAAAATTTCCCCCCGCCGGGAACATTCCCGACCAGCGCCCCGGTTGCCCCATCAGGACCACAGAACCACATGGACGACCAGGAGAGGGCACTCCTTCCGTGAGCAACATTCCCAGCATCACGCTCAACGACGGCACCCGGATCCCCCAGCTCGGCTTCGGGGTCTGGCAGGTGCCGGACGCGGAGGCCACCGCCGCCGTCCGCACCGCGATCAAGGCCGGCTACCGCTCGATCGACACCGCCGCGATCTACGAGAACGAGGCCGGCACCGGCAAGGCGATCGCCGAGGCCCTGGCCGGCGGCGCCGTCGCCCGCGAGGACCTGTACATCACCACCAAGCTGTGGAACTCCGGCACCCGCGACTGGTCCGGCGAGCAGGGCCGCGACGCGGTGCTGCGCGAGTTCGACGCCTCGCTGGACCGGCTCGGCCTGGACTACCTCGACCTCTACCTCATCCACTGGCCGCGTCCGATGCACGGCAGCTACCTCAACGTCTGGAAGGCGCTGGAGCAGCTGAAGGCCGACGGCCGGGTCCGCTCGGTCGGCGTCTCCAACTTCGGCACCGAGCAGCTGACCCGGATCGTCGAGGAGTCCTCGCTCCTGCCGGCGCTGAACCAGGTCGAGCTGCACCCGTACTTCCCGCAGGAGGAGCTGCGCGCCTTCCACGCCCGGCACGGCATCGCCACCGAGGCGTGGAGCCCGCTCGGCCAGGGCAAGGAGCTGCTGTCCGAGCCGGCGCTGGCCCGGATCGCCGACAAGCACGGCCGCACCGTCGCCCAGGTGGTGCTCCGCTGGCACCTGCAGAGCGGTGTCATCGCGATCCCGAAGTCGGTCACCCCCTCGCGGATCAAGGAGAACCTGGACGTCGCCGGCTTCGAGCTGGACGCCGAGGACCTCGCCGCGGTCGCCGGCATCGCCACCGGCACCCGGATCGGCCCGGACCCGCAGGAGTTCGACTGGAGCTGACCCGCCCGGCGGCCCCGGCCGCCCGAGGACCGGTCACCCCGAGCCCGACGCGAAGGCCGCCCTCCCCCGTTCGGGGAGGGCGGCCTTCACCGCATTGACGGGCGGAGCCCGTCAACGGCCCGGGACCGGCGGGCCCTGATCGGCCGGCGGACGACTGGCGACCGACCGGCGGCCGACTGATGAATCGTTTTGGCTGACAGTCGCGACGTTCCGGCTACAGCCGGGCCGCCTTGGCGATCAGCGCGAGCGCGGCCTCGTGCTCGTCCTCCTCCAGCGGCGCCAGCAGCAGCAGCTGGACCTGGGCGACGCCCGCGGCCGAACGGTGCAGCAGGTCCTGTCCCGCCGGTGAGAGCGAGAGCAGGTTGCGCCGTCCGTCCGAGGGGTCGCGGCGACGCTGGACCAGGCCGCGCCGGACCAGCCGGCTGACCATCTCGGCCATCGTGGCCTTGTCCAGCGACGCCAGCTCGCCCACCGTGCGCTGGTCGGCGCCCGGCTCCAGTTCGAGCGCGTCGAGCACCGCGTACTGCGGCGCCGTCAGCTCCGAACCGACGTGCTCCGACCAGAGCTTGGTGTGCACCTGCTGGCTCACCCGGATCAGGTAGCCGATCGCCCGCTGGGCGTCCAGCATCGGTCGCGCGTCCGTCAGGACGGCGACCTGGGCCGGCTCCAGTCTGGCTATCTTGGCCATCACACGGACGATCTCCAGCTGCTCCTCCGGAGTGAGCGGCTCGAAGAGCGTGCGCTGCACGCGGACCACTCCGCCGGTGGCCTCACGGACAGCCTGGGCCCCGCTCTGCGAGAGAGCGAGCAACTTGCGCCGGCCGTCGGCCGGGTCTCGGCGCCGCAGCACCAGGCCGCGCCGGACCAGCCGGGCGACCATCTCGGCCATCGTGGCCTTGTCGAGCGAGGCACGCTCTCCCACCGTGCGCTGGTCGGCGCCCGGTTCGAGGGCGAGGACCAGCAGGACCGCGAACTGCGGAGCCGTGAGATCGGCTCCGACGTGTTCGGACCACAGACGGGTGTGGACCTGCTGTGCAACGCGGATGAGGTGTCCGGGCGACTGCTGCAGTCGCGCGGACACGCGGGTCGTCGGGATCTCCCCCAGCACCATGTATCCGTCCCGATGTCACACCCGGTGTGTGTGGGACACCCGGGTGGGGCAGTAACGGCGAGTGGGCGTCCCGCTGTTCGGGAGGGCGCTCCAGCCGTGCAGCCGGTGGCTGCTGGCGGACACTATACAAACGGCGGGCCCTCGCTGGCAGGCAGGGGCGGATAGTAGACGCAGGTTCGGCAACATTGGCATATTTACTCGCCGCGCCGACCCGCCGGTAACCCGTTCGCAGGAGAAAGCCGACCGGTCGGTCCTTACCCACGGTCACCTGCGCCTTCACCCTGGCCGAGCCCCCTACCCGCCGGTAGGGTGTGGCCACCGGGGCGGATCGGGCCTGCGGAGCGGCCCGGTGGAACCCGGATGCCCCTGAGCGGTTCCTGGGAGTCTCCTGGGTTCCCGGGCCCGCACCCGGCCGTCCGGCGGGCCGACTCCGGAGCGCGACCGGCGCCGACCGGGTGGGCTGCGAACCCTGGCCACCTGCAACTGACCTGCAACAACGCCCGATTACTCCGAGAGAGACGAGACCGAGCATGACCGAGCAGACCACCACCCCCCGGGTCGCCGTCGTCACCGGCGCCGCGCGCGGACTGGGCGCCGCCACCGCCGAGCGACTGGCCGCCGACGGCTACGCGGTGGCCGTCCTCGACCTGGAGGAGTCGGCCGGCCGGGAGACCGTCGAGCGCATCACCGCCGCCGGCGGCCGCGCCCTCGCCGTCGGCGCCGACGTCTCGGACGCCGGCCAGGTCCAGGCCGCCGTCGAGCGGATCGCCGCCGAACTCGGCGCGCCGGTCGTGCTCGTCAACAACGCGGGCGTGCTGCGCGACAACCTGATCTTCAAGATGACCGAGTCGGACTGGGACACGGTCATGAACGTGCACCTGCGCGGCGCGTTCCTGATGACCCGGGCGGTCCAGAAGTACATGGTGGACGCCGGTTTCGGACGGATCGTCAACCTGTCGTCGTCCTCCGCCCAGGGCAACCGCGGCCAGGCCAACTACTCGGCCGCCAAGGCCGGTCTGCAGGGCTTCACCAAGACCCTGGCCATCGAGCTCGGCAAGTTCGGCATCACCGCCAACGCGGTCGCGCCCGGCTTCATCGCCACCGACATGACCGCCGCCACCGCCGCCCGGGTCGGCATGGACTTCGAGGACTTCAAGGCCGCCGCCGCCACCCAGATCCCGGTCCAGCGGGTCGGTGTGCCGCAGGACGTGGCCAACGCCATCGCGTTCTTCGCCTCGGAGGGCGCCGGCTTCGTCTCCGGACAGGTCCTCTACGTGGCCGGCGGCCCCCTCGACTGAGCCACCGGACCTACACAGGGTTACCACGGGGTGGGAACCGGGGCGTCCGGTCTCCCGCCCCGTTCTTTTTGCCCGAACTTGGGGAAAAGCACACGAACCCCTTACGGGCATTCGATCCGAAAACGCCGTTGGATCGTCCTGAAACAGACCTTGGCCGATCGGAGAACGGCTTTGCCGGGGAATTCCGAATGGAACAGGGAATCACGCTGCGTCGCTGGGTAGGTTCACCGCCGTGCAAGCGCCGCGTGAACAGCCTGGCCGCCCCGAGCCCCTGACCACCCGCCCCGAGCACCCGACCGTCCGCCGCGAGCGCCCGCGCGCCACCCGCCCCGAGCACCCGCGCGCCCCCCGCCGAGGGTCCGCCCGCCCGCCCCTCGGCCGCCGGCAGACCGCCCTGCTGGGCCTCGCCGCGCTCGGCTACCTGCTGGTCGCCGTCGCCGTCCTGCTGGACACCTCGCTGGTCGACCTCGACTGGAAGATACGCCTGTACCGGCCCGAGGAGCACTGGCCCGGCCTGCAGCCGCTGCTCGACACCTGGGTGGTGGCCGGCCAGCGCGGCCCCTCCGCCCTCGCCGCCTTCGCCTGGCTCGGCTGGCGCGCCCGCCGGCTGGGCCGGATCCGGCCGCTGCTGGTGATGGGCGCCGCCCTGCTGCTGCTCAACCTCACGGTCGGCGGAGTCAAGATCGTCACCGGCCGGCTCGGCCCCCACTACGCCCGGTACGTCGGCTCCCCCGAGCTCTTCTCCGGCGGCACCATCTTCCCCTCCGGCCACACCGCGAACGCCGTGGTCACCTGGGGCGTGCTCGCCTACCTGGCGGTCCGCTGGCGGCGCCTCGGCGCGCTGCTGGCGGGCGCCACCGCCTGGTCGGTCGGCCTCACCACCGTCTACCTGGGCACCCACTGGGTCACCGACGTGCTGGCCGGCTGGGCCGCCGGGCTGCTCGTCCTGCTCTCGCTCCCACTGCTGGAACCGCTGGTGCTGGCCGCCGAACGCCGGCTCACCCGGCGCCGGCGGGCGGCCGGGACCGGGCTCACCCCTCCCAGCTGCGTACCACCAGCCCGTCGCGCACCGCGAGGTTGAGCCGCCCCTCCCGGTAGTCCATGGTCATCGCCGCCCCCTGCGGCAGCACTCGCACCGAGGCCCAGCCGTGCCGGCGGGCCAGCTCCTCGGCCCGCTCGACCCGCAGCCCCGCGTAACCCTCCGCGTCCGTGTCCGTCATCGCCCCTCCCCGGCTCGCCCAGCGGACGTACGCTGGAATCGTAGACCGTCCGTACGGAACCGGCCGCACGGACCGGGGGGACCGGCAGCACCGGGAGGTGACCGCGGATGCCCGCCACCACCCCGCGACGATGGCGCAGCGGCACCGAGCCCGCCACCGCCCGCAGCGACCTCAAGCTGCGCTACCTGCTCTCGCTGACCTTCACCCCGCTGTTCGCGCTGGCCACCGCGGCCTTCGCGTTCTGGGCCGCGAACGCCCCCGCGTTCGGGGCGCCGAGCCGAGGCACCCTCACCGGCTTCGCCGTGGCCTGCGGAATCCTCACCCTGTTCGCCGTCGTCGATCTCGTCGTCGTCATCCGGCGCCGCCGGACCGAACTCTGACGCGGTGTCTCCCGCGGGGCGGGAAGCCGGTCCCGGCCTCCCACCCCCCGAACGGATCCCCCCCCGCACGGACTCAGCGGTTGCTGACCGCCTGCTTGACCAGCGTCCGGCCGAAGTCCCACATCAGGCCGCTCCCCCGGTGCGCGTCCTCCATCACCTCGGTGAAGGCCGCCATGAACCGGTCCACGTCCCGCTCGGTGATGATCAGCGGCGGGATCAGCTTGATCACCTCCAGGTGGTCCCCGGACACCTGGGTGAGGATCCGGTGCCGCTGCAGCAGCGGGACGACCACCATCTGGGCGAACAGGCCCTTGCGGGCCGCCTGCAGCGCCGTCCATCCGGTCCGCAGCTTCAGCGACTTCGGCCGGCCGAACTCGATGCCGATCATCAGCCCGCGCCCGCGCACCTCGGCGAGCAGCTCGTAGCGGTCGACCAGTTCGGTGAGCCGCTCCCGGAAGTGGTCGCCCACCTTGCGGGCGTTCTCCACCACCCGCTCGTCCCGGACGACCTCCAGGGTCGCCAGGCCGGCCGCCATCGCCTGGGCGTTGGAGCCGAAACTGGCGGAGTGCACCAGCACCCGGTCCATCGAGGAGTACACCTTCTCGAAGATCCAGCCCTTGCCGAGGGTCGCCCCGACCGGCACGTAGCCGCCGGAGAGCGCCTTGGCCGCGCAGACCAGGTCCGGCAGCACGCCGTCCTCGTGCTGGTAGGCGAAGAAGTCGCCGGTGCGCCCGATGCCGGTCTGCACCTCGTCGCAGATCAGCAGCGCCTTGTGCTCGTGCAGCAGCTCCTGCGCGGCCCGCAGCCAGCCGGGCGGGGCCGCCTGCACGCCCTTGCCCTGGATCGGCTCGACGATCAGCGCCGCGACGTCGCCGCGCTTCAGCTCCTTGGCCAGGGCCGCCAGGTCGCCGAGCGGGATCGCGGTGTCCGGCAGCAGCGGGTCGAAGCCCTTGCGGAACCCGCTCTCGCCGTTCACCGAGAGCGATCCGGTGGTCAGCCCGTGGAAGGCGTGGTCGGCGTAGAGGATCCGCTTGCGGCCGGTGGCGTACCGGGCGAACTTGAGCGCGGTCTCCACCGCCTCGGTGCCGCTGTTGCCGAAGAACACCCGGTCCAGTCCGGGCGCGTACGACAGCAGGCGTTCGGCGAGCAGGCCGGGCAGCGGCGAGCAGTCGAAGCGCACCAGGTCCGGCAGGTCGAGGTCCATCACCTGCTGGACGGCCGAGCGGACCACGGGGTGGTGGCGGCCCAGCGCGAAGATGCCGAAGCCGGCCAGCATGTCGAGGTACTCGTTGCCCTCGGCGTCGTAGAAGTACTGCCCGCGGGCCCGTTCGTAGTACTTGTCAAAGCCGATGGTGTGCAGCATCCGGCTCAGCTGCGGGTTCAGGTAGCGGCTCTGCAGCTCGTACCGCTCGCCGCCGCGTTCGGCGAGCAGGGCGGCCAGGTCGAAGCCACCCGGACGGTCGAGGCGGTCGGTGCTGTCGGGGTCAGCCGGCATGGTGCTGGTTCGCTCCTCGGTTCGGAAGTCCCCGGTCCGGTAGTCCTCGGGCCGGTAGCAGGTGCTTGGCGAAGGCGGCGGTCTGGGCGGCGACCCCGGTGCCGGTCAGCCCGGCCTCCTCCAGGATCTCGCCGCGCGCGGCGTGCCCGAGGAACTCCTGCGGCAGGCCCAGCACCCGCACCGGGACGTCCACGTCCGCGTCGCGCAGCGCCAGCGCGATCGCCGCGCCGACGCCGCCGACCCGGCCGTTGTCCTCCACGGTGACCACCAGCCGGTGCCCGGCGGCGAGCGCGGGCAGCGCCGGATCGACCGGCTTGACCCAGCGCGGGTCGACCACGGTCGCGGTGAACCCCTCGGCGAGCAGCAGCCGGGCCGCGTCCAGCGCGGCGCCGGCCATGGTGCCGACGGCGATCAGCAGGATCTCCGGCAGCTCCCCGGTGCGCAGCAGGACGTCCACGCCGCCGGTCCGCTCGACGGCGGGCACGGCCGGGCCGACGGTGCCCTTGGGGAAGCGGACCACGGTCGGGGCGTCGTCGACCTCGACGGCCTCGCGCAGCTGGGCGCGCAGCTGGTCGGCGTCGCGCGGGGCGGCGAGCCGCAGGCCGGGGACGACCTGGAGGATCGACAGGTCCCACATGCCGTTGTGCGAGGCGCCGTCGTTGCCGGTGACGCCGGAGCGGTCCAGCACGAACGTGACGCCCAGCCCGTGCAGGGCGACGTCCATCAGCACCTGGTCGAAGGCCCGGTTGAGGAAGGTCGCGTAGACCGCCACCACCGGGTGCAGCCCGCCGGTGGCCAGGCCCGCCGCGCTGGTGACGGCGTGCTGCTCGGCGATGCCGACGTCGAAGGTCCGCTCCGGGAAGGCCCTGGCGAACGGGGCCAGGCCGACCGGCTGGAGCATCGCCGCGGTGATCGCCACCAGGTCCGGCCGCTCGGCGCCGAGGGCCAGCAGCTCGTCGCCGAACACCGAGGTCCAGGAGACGCCGCCGCTGGGCGAGATCGGCAGGCAGGTGTACGGGTCGATCGGGTTGACGGCGTGGAAGCGGTCGGCCTCGTCCTGCTCGGCGGGCCGGTAGCCGCGGCCCTTGACGGTGAGGCAGTGCACGATGACCGGGCCGCCGAAGCCGCGGGCCTTGGTGAGCGCGGACTCCAGGGCGGTGAGGTCGTGGCCGTCGATCGGGCCGAGGTACTTGAGACCGAGGTCCTCGAACATGCCCTGCGGGGCGAAGGCGTCCTTGAAGCCCTTCTTGGCGCCGTGCAGCGCGTCGAAGATCGGCTGGCCGACCACGGGGGTGCGCTGCAGCGCGTCCTTGCCCCAGGACAGGAAGCGCTCGTAGCCCTGGGTGGTGCGCAGCGCGGCGAGGTGGTTGGCGAGTCCGCCGATGGTGCGGGCGTAGGAGCGCTCGTTGTCGTTGACGACGATGACGAGCGGGCGGTCCTTGGCGGCGGCGATGTTGTTGAGCGCCTCCCAGGCGAGGCCCCCGGTGAGCGCGCCGTCGCCGATGACGGCCACCACCGGGTCGTCGCGGCCGAGCAGCTGGTTGGCCTTGGCCAGGCCGTCGGCGTAGGAGAGCGCGGTGGAGGCGTGCGAGTTCTCGACGAGGTCGTGCTCGGACTCGGCGCGCGAGGGGTAGCCGGACAGGCCGCCCCTGGCACGCAGCCGGGAGAAGTCCTGGCGGCCGGTGAGCAGTTTGTGGACGTAGCTCTGGTGGCCGGTGTCCCAGACGATCCGGTCGCGCGGGGAGTCGAAGACCCGGTGCAGGGCGATGGTCAGTTCGACGACGCCGAGGTTGGGGCCGAGGTGGCCGCCGGTGCGGGTGACGGCGTCGATCAGGAAGTCGCGGATCTCGTCGGCGAGCCGGGGCAGCTCGGCGGCCGGGAGGGTTCGCAGGTCCGCCGGGGATGTGACGCCGGAGAGCAGTGACATGGCTTTCACCTCACGACTCGAGAGCGGTGCGCTGGTGCCCCGCCGTGGCCGTGCCGCGCGGGGTGGCCCGGCCCGGGTCGGCGGCCCGGGCCGGACGGGGCGGCCGGCGGGGTGGGCCCGCCGCCCACCGGGGCGCTCAGCCGCTCCGGGTGGGGCCCACGGTAACGGTGATAGCCCCCACGGACAACAT
>NZ_JBHVRK010000001.1:58621-77249 GCF_042885845.1 Kitasatospora sp. NPDC058032
CGCCGGGGGGGGGGGCCCCGCCGGGGCCCGGGGGGGGGGGGGGGGGCGGGGGGGGGGGGGGGGGGGGGGCCGGGGGGGGGGGGCGGGGGGGGGGCGCCGCCCCCCGACGGGTGCGCTCAGCGGCTCCGGGTGGAGCCGACGGTCTCGGTGATCGCCCGCAGGGACTCCTTGAGGGAGCCCATGGTGGCGAGGACGGCGGTCGGCTCGTAGCCGCAGTGCGCCATGCAGTTGGCGCAGCGGGCGTCCTTGCCGCGGCCGTACTTGTCCCAGTCGGTCTTCTCGATCAGCTCGCGGTAGGTCGGCACGTAGCCGTCGGCCATCAGGTAGCAGGGCCGCTGCCAGCCGAACAGCGAGTAGTTGGGGATGCCCCAGGCGGTGCACTCGAAGTCGACCCGGCCCTCCAGGAAGTCCAGGAAGAGCGGGCTGTGGTTGAGCCGCCAGCGCCGCCGCCGGCCGCCGGCGAAGGTCTTGCGGAACAGATCGCGGGTCTGCTCGACGCCGAGGAAGTGTTCCTGGTCGGGCGCCTTCTCGTAGGCGAAGGCCGGGGAGATCATCATCTCGTCGACCTTGAGCTCGTCGTTGAGGTAGTCGAGCACGTCGATGATGGTCTGCGGGGTGTCGGTGTTGAAGAAGGTGGAGTTGGTGGTCACCCGGAAGCCGCGCCGCTTGGCCTCCTTGATCGCCGCCACCGCCTCGTCGAAGGTGCCCTCCTTGGCCACCGAGGCGTCGTGCCGCTCGCGCAGCCCGTCGATGTGCACGGTGAAGGTGAAGTAGGGCGAGGGCTTGAACTTGTCGAGCTTCTTGCGCAGCAGCAGCGCGTTGGTGCAGAGGAACACGTACTTGCGGCGTTCGACCAGCTGCCGGACGATCTCGTCGATCTGCGGGTGCATCAGCGGCTCGCCGCCGGCGATCGAGACCATCGGGGCGCCGGACTCCAGGACCGCCCCGACCGCCTGGGCGACCGGCATCCGCTGCTTCAGCACGCCGGCCGGGTGCTGGATCTTGCCGCACCCCTCGCAGGCCAGGTTGCAGGCGAAGAGCGGTTCCAGTTCGACGATCAGCGGGAATTTGTCGCGTCGCTTGAGCTTCTGCTGCATGAGGTAGGTGCCGACCCGCACGGTCTGGCGCAGCGGCATGGCCATGGCTAGCTCGCCTCCTGGGGGAGCGTCGAGGATGTGGGGTGGTTCAGGGCGGCGGGCGCGGGGCGGGCGCGCGGCGGCCGGTCGTTGTGCAGGTGCCAGTCGACCAGGGCGGGCACCGTGGAGCGCAGGGTCCGCCAGGCGCGGACCCCGGCCGGCAGGGTGCCCGGGCGCAGCAGCTCGCGCTCGGGCGTGTCGACGACGACCCGCAGCACGGCCGCGGGCAGGCCGGGCCGCAGTTCGCGCAGGGCGGCCAGCACGGCGGCGGCCTCCATGTCGACGGCGAGCGCTCCCTGCAGGTGCAGGGCGCGCCGCTCCAGGCCGCGCACCACGTGGTCGGCGGTGTGGTGCACGCCGGTGTGCGCGGTCAGGCCGCGCACGGTCAGGGCCCGGTGGAGCGCCGGGCCGGAATCGACGGCGAAGTGGTTCCCCTCGGCATCGCGCACCCCGTCGGCAACGATCACCTCTCCGGGCGCTATTCCCGGCGCGACGGCGGCGCCGAAGCCGGCCACCACGATGGCGCCGTAGCCGCCCGGGGCGGCGGTGAGCAGCCTCCTGACGGTGAGTGAGGCCCGGCGGCGGCCGACCCCGGTCCGCACCACGACGGGCGGGCCGCCCGCCGCACCGCGCCAGTCCCCTCCGCGCAGGGCCCACACCTCGGGGCCGAGCGCGCACAGGACCAGCAGCGGGGAAGCGGTCACCGGGACGCCCCGATCCCGGCGGGGCCCCCGGCCGGGCGGCCGATCGCGGGGTTGCCGTGCAGGTAGCGGCCGAGCGCGGTGACCGGGAACACCAGCCGGTACAGGTGGTAGTTGATGGAGAAGTCCCACGGGAAGCCGGTGCCGGTGAACTGGGGCTCGTCCCAGGTGCCCTCGGGCAGCTGGGTGCGCACCAGCCAGTCGACGCCGCGCTCCACCGCCGCGCTGGCCCGGCCGTCCGGTCCCTCGCCGGCCGCGAGCAGCGCCATCAGCGCCCACGCGGTCTGCGAGGCGGTGGACTCGCCCCGCCCGGCCCAGCGCGCCGGGTCGTCGTAGGAGCGCATGTCCTCGCCCCAGCCGCCGTCGGCGTTCTGGCGGTCCTCCAGCCAGCGCACCGCCCGGCGGATCGCCGGGTGCTCGGCGGGGACGCCGGCCGCGACCAGGGCGGGCAGCACCGACCCGGTGCCGTAGATGTAGTTGGTGCCCCAGCGGCCGAACCAGGAGCCGTCCGCCTCCTGGTTGCGCAGCAGCCATTCGACGCCGCGCCGGGTGCGCGGGTCGGCCGCCCGGCCGACCTCGGCGAGCATCTCCACGACGTGTGCGGTGACGTCCGCGGACGGCGGGTCGACGACCTCGCCGAAGTCGCAGAACGGCAGCTTGTTCGGCAGCGTGCTGGTGTTGTCGACGTCGAAGGCGCCCCAGGCGCCGTTCTTGGACTGCATGCCGAGGTTCCACCGCACGCCCCGGTCGACGGAGGCGGCGACCTTGCCGGGGTCGGGGTGGGCGACCCGGCGCAGTGCGAGCACCACCTCGGCGGTGTCGTCGATGTCCGGGTAGGTGTCGTTCTCGAACTCGAAGGCCCAGCCGCCGGGGGCGAGCGAGGGCCGCTGGACGGACCAGTCGCCGGCCTTGGTGATCTCCTCGCCGAGCATCCAGTCGACGGCGGAGACCAGCGCCGGGTGGTCGGCCGGTACGCCGGCGTCGACCAGGGCGATGGTGGCCAGGCAGGTGTCCCAGACCGGGGACTGGCAGGCCTCCAGCCAGCGGCGGCCGTCGGGGGTGTGCACGGTGAAGCGGTCGAAGGAGGCGAGGCCGGCCCGCATCACCGGGTGGTCGAGCTCGTAGCCCTCCAGGTGCAGGGCGATCAGCGAGTAGACGGCGGGCGGCTGGATGCCGCCCCAGCAGCCGTCGGCCTCCTGGCGCTCGACGATCCAGCGGCAGGCCTGGGAGAGCGCGAGCCGGCGCAGCGGGCGCAGCGCGCGCCGGTGGTAGGCGTGCAGGACCTTGTCGAGGCGTTCGAACAGGCCGTCCCAGCTGGTGGCCGGGGCCATCGGCCGGGCGGGGTAGGGGTCGTCCGGGTCGGTGTGCAGCTCGGTGAGCGGGAAGGGCGCCGGGCGCACCGGGCGGTGGGCGGAGACGATGGTCAGCGGGACGATGGTCTGCCGGGCCCAGCAGCCGAAGGCGTAGATGTTCAGCGGGAGCCACTTGGGCAGGAACATGATCTCCGGCGGCATCTCGGGCAGCCGTTCCCAGGGCCACCAGCCGAAGAGCGCGAGCCAGATCCGGGTGAACACCCGGGAGGCGGCGATGCCTCCGGCGGAGCGGATCCAGCGGGCGGCGGCCAGCATGTGCGGGGCGTTCGGGTCGTCACCGGCGAGCTTCAGGGCGACGTACGCCTCGACGGTGGTGGAGAGCTCGGCCGGGCCGCCGTGGAAGGTGGACCAGGTGCCGTCCTCGCGCTGCTGGGAGCGGATCCACTCGGCGGTGGCCTTGGTCTGCTCCTCGGTGAGGATCCCGAGGAACTGCCGGAGCAGTAAGTCCTCGGCGTCCATGGTGACGTTGGTCTCCAGATCGCCCTTCCACCACCCCTCGGAGCTCTGCAGGGAGAGCAGGTGGGTGGTGGCGCGGGCCAGTGCCTCCTCGGCGGAGGCGGCCCCGTCCTGCTGCTGATCGGTCCGGCCGGCCGGGGCGTCCGGGGCGGATCCCTCGGGCTGCCACCGCCCGGCGCTCAGCAGCGCCGGGGGGAGGCCGCCCACCGCGACCGGCTCGGAATCGTACTCAGGGTCGAGCCGGCCGTCCGCGGTTGCTGTCAACGTAACGTCACCTCTCTCGTACCACCACGAATTCGGCGAGTGCGACGAAGTGCTCGCGCACCACATCGGGCATGGGCACCTCGTCCAGCGCGGCGAGGGCAGTCGTGTGCTGGCGGCGGGCCTCCTCCTGGGTCCAGGCGCGTCCGCCGGCCTTCTCGATCAGCAGCGCGCGGGCGGCCAGCTCGGTCTCGCTCTCCTCGCCGCGCCCCTTGGGGTCGGCGAGCTGTTCGGCCAGTTCGCGGGAGGCCTCGCCGCCCTCGGCGAGGGCGGCGGCGACCGGCAGGGACTTCTTGCGCTGGCGCAGGTCGCCCCAGTGCGGCTTGCCGGTGACCTCGGTGGCCCCCCAGATGCCGAGCAGGTCGTCGACCGCCTGGAAGGCCAGGCCCAGGTGCTCGCCGAAGCGCTGGAGGGAGTCCGAGACCCGGTCGTCGGCGCCGGCCAGGACGGCGCCCAGCGCCGAGGCGGCGGAGAGCAGGGCGGCGGTCTTGCCGCCCTCCATCTCCAGGCACTCGGCGACGGTGACGGTGTCCCGCTGCTCGAAGGCGACGTCCATCGCCTGGCCGTCGATCAGCCGGCGGCTGGCGGTGTTGAGCAGCCGGACGGCGCGCGCGGCATCGGTGGGGCTCGCGCCGCCCGTGGTCGCGGCGTCGAGCAGCACCTCCGTACCGAGCGTCGCCAGGGCGTCACCGACCAGGATCGCCTGGGACGGGCCGAAGACCGTCCAGGCGGTGGCCCGGTGGCGCCGGGTCTCGTCACCGTCCATCAGATCATCATGGAGCAGGGAGAAGTTGTGCACCAGCTCAACAGCGACCCCGCCGGGCACACCGGCCTCCGCCGGGGCGCCGGCGGCCTGGGCCGAGAGCAGGGCCAGGGCCGGGCGGACGGCCTTGCCGCCGTCCCCCGCGACCGGTGTGCCGTCCCGGTCGATCCAGCCGAAGTGGTACGCCGCGACGGTGTTCATGGGTTCCGCCAGACGGGCGACGGCGGCCCTCAGCGGCGGGGTGCAGAGCGCGCGGGTGCGGTTGAGCAGCTCCGGCACCGAGACCGGTTCGGCATGTGCCGTGCCTCCGACGGCCGTGCCGATGCGTGACTCCACGTACGTTCCCTCTCCCTGGTGGTGCCTGGCCGCGTGGGACGGCCGGACGCTGGCGGTGGTGGTGCGGCCGGTGGGGCCACGGCCGGCACGGGGGGTCGCGCCGCCGGGACCCGGGCGGTGGGCGCCGGCTCTGGCGGGCTCGCCGCGGTCCCCGGTGCGCTGGGCGCCGGTCACCGCGGCCACCTCCCGTCGCCGCGGTCCGAGGGCCGGCGCCGGCCCTCGGCGGCGAGGGCCGCGTCGGCGGCGGCGTGGCCGCTGCGCACCGCCCCCTCCATCGTCGCGGGCCAGCCGGTGGCCGTCCACGCGCCGGCCAGCAGCAGGCCGGGGACGGCGGTGCGCGGGCCGGGCCGCAGCGCCGCCGTGCCCGGGGCCGGGTCGAAGGTGGCGGTGCGCTCCCTGGTGACGAAGAAGTCCAGCACCTCGGCGCCGCCGGCGGCGGGCAGCAGCCGGGCCAGCTCCGGCAGGTAGCGCCGGCGCAGCTCGGCGACCGGCAGGTCGATCTCGTCCTGCACCGCGGACTGCGACAGGGCCAGGTACTGGGCGTCCGGGTGGGCCGCGCCGAGCTCGGTGCCGGCCAGGCCGGAGTGCCGGGTGCGGTCGAAGACCCACTGGACGGGCGAGCCGAACGCGGCGAAGAACGGCCTGCGCAGGACGCGCCGGTCGTAGATCACGTGCACGTTGAGGATCGGCGCGGTGCCGAAGCCGGCCAGCCGCTCCTGCCCGGGGAGCGCGTCCGGCGGCAGCAGGGCCGCCGCGGTGTCCTGGGCGCCGGCCAGCACCACGGTGTCGGCGGCGAGCGGCTCGTCGACGCCCTCCAGCCGGACGGCGTGCTGCGGGACGGCCGGCTTGAGCTCGCTCACCCGGGCGCGCAGCAGTACCTTCACTCCGGCGCGTTCCAGCTCGGCGAGCGCCCGGTCGTGGTGGATCACGCCGAGCGGGACGGTGGGCGTGCCGATGTCGGAGGCCCCGGGGTCGGACAGCAGCCCGGTCTTGAACACCATGGCGGCCAGCGCCAGCGACACCTGGTCGGCGCGGGCGTTCAGGGTCGCCACGCCCACGAGGTCCCAGAGCGCGGCCAGGGTGCGATCGTTCTGGCCGTGGGACCGCAGCCAGTCGGCGAAGGAGACCTCGTCCAGCGCCGGGTCGGCGAGGTCGAGGCGGCGCAGCGCCAGGGCACCGCGCACCACCCGGGCCCGGTCGGCCGGGCTCAGGTGCGGGTAGCCGGCCAGGCTGCCGGCCAGGTGCAGCGGCACCGGCAGTGCGGCGCGCTCCAGCTTGCCCAGGGTGCGCACCGGTGCGCCGGCGGGCCCGGAGACGCCCAGCACGGGCACCTGGAGGCGGTCCTGGAGGTGCACCAGCCGGTTGGCGCCCAGCCGCTCCAGCAGGCCGCGGTAGGCGGTGCAGCAGCGCAGGTAGACGTGCTGGCCGTTGTCGACGGTCAGCTCGCCGCGCCGGAACGAGAAGGCCAGGCCGCCCAGCCGGGGACGGCCCTCGGCGAGGGTGACCCGGTGGCCGGCCTCGGCCAGCCGCAGGGCGGCGGTGATGCCCGCGAGGCCGCCGCCGACCACGACGGCGGCCGGGCGCGCGGAGTCGGCTCGCCCGGTCATCGGACCTCCCCCTCGCGTCCGGCGCCCGGTCCGGTCACGGCCGGAGCGCCCGTGGTCAATGCGGTCGGACCCGGGACCGGTGCGGTCGGATCCGGCACAGCCGTCAGCAGGGCTCTACCCACAAGTGATTCCCCGCTGACACAGCGTGACAGAACTGTGGCAAGAATCAAGAACGCCCCCCGGCGAGCCCGGAAAGCGCGACGTACGCCTTCTCCCAGCCCGGCAGCGACACCCGGCCGCGCAGCACCGACTCCGGGTCGGCCGCGATCCGGCCGAGCAGCCGGTGGTAGATGCCCGCCATCGCGGCCGTGCAGGCCCGGCTGCGGCGGTCGAGCATCGGCAGCAGCCGCAGGCCCTCCTCGAAGGCCGCCTGGGCGCGGGCCGCCTCGAAGGCGATCAGGCCGGTGAAGTCCGCGCCGACCGGCGGCCGGGACTGCGCGAAGCCCTCCTGGCAGCCGAACCGGACGAGGTCCTCGGTCGGCAGGTAGGTGCGGCCGTTCAGGGCGTCCTCGCGCAGGTCGCGCAGGATGTTGGTGAGCTGGAGCGCCAGGCCGAGGGTGTCGGCGTACCGGGCGCCGCGCTCGGGGTCGTCGCAGCCGTACACGCCGAGCGAGAGCCGCCCGATCGCCCCGGCCACGCACCGGCAGTAGACCTTGAGCTCCTCGTACGTCTGGTACTCGGCGCCCTTGAGGTCCATCTCGACCCCGTCGATCAGCTCGTCGAAGCCGCCGAGCGGGATCGGGAACCGCCGGGCCGCGTCCGCCAGCGCGACCTTGATCGGGTCGGTGTCGTCCTCCGCGACCGAGCCGGCCCGGATCTCGTCGAGCAGCTCGCGGGTGCGCAGCAGGGCCTCGGCCTTGCGGTCGTCCGGGAGGTCGCCGTCGCCGATGTCGTCCACCCGGCGGGCGAGCGCGTACAGGGCCGACATGGCCAGCCGCTTCGGTTCCGGCAGCAACCTGATGCCGTAGCTGAAGTTGCGGGCCTGCAGCCCGGTCACTGCCTCGCAGTACCGGTACGCCGCCATGACCGGCGCCGACGCCAGTGGTGATGCCGCCACGCGGGCGTTCACCTTCCCTTCGCGAAGATGGCCGCCGCCTTCGCTGCGAGGCGGCGCTTGTCCGGCTTCGCCTGCTGGGCGAGCACGTCGTACCCGGCGTCCTCGACGGCCGCCAGGGCCGCGTGGCCGCCCGCGGTGAATCCCGCCAGGAGCAGTCGAAGCCTCCCCCGAACCGTACCTACCAATGGCGCACCGCGGTCGAGCAGGGTGCGGGCCCGGTCCACCTGGAAGGAGATCAGCCGCCGCACGGCGGGGCTCGCGCTCGGCGCGGCGAGGTCCTCCTCGGTGACCCCGAACCGTTCCAGGTCCTCGGCGGGCAGGTAGATCCGGCCGCGGGCGAGGTCCTCGGCGACGTCCTGGAGGTGCTCGACGATCTGCAGGGCGGTGCAGACGGCGTCGGACATCGCCACCCGCTCGGGGGTGGAGACGCCGGCGATGGCGAGCACCAGGCGGCCGACCGGGTCGGCGGAGAGCGTGCAGTACTCGAGCAGGTCGTCGTAGCGGGGGTAGCGGTCGGTGGTCTGGTCGACCCGGTTGGCCTGGATCAGCCGGCGGAACGGCTCCGGGGTGAGGCCGTGCCGGTCGACCAGCGGGACCAGCGGGCGCATCAGCGGGTGGCGGGGGGCCTCGGCGGCCGAGGACGGGGCGAGGGCCGTCTCGAAGACCCGGTCGAGGTCGCGCTCCAGGCCGTCCAGCAGGGCGAGCCGGAAGGCGGTCTCCTCGGGGCCGGGCCGGTGCGGGCCGGCGGCGGGGGCGGGCGCCGCGGGCGGGGCGGGCACGCCGAGCAGTGCGGCGGTGCCGGCCGGGTCGGCGAGGTCGCCGTCACCGGCGTCGTCGACCAGCCGGGCGAAGCCGTAGACCGTCATGAGGTCGTCGCGCCACGCGGCGGGCAGGAAGAACGGGGCGACCGGGAAGTTCTCCGCGCTCGCCTTGGCGAGGGTCGCCGCTCCCGCGGCACCCTCCGCGGGCGGGGAATCACTGTTGGGCTGGGCCGAAGCCGACACTGCTGTCACTCCCCCGTTCTACACCGCTCCGGTGACCGGCCCGAGTCGGACACGCGTCCGACCACGGGAGTCACGTCCGGCACACCACCCCCGCGCCTACAGCCTGACACCAACGGCCGCGCCGGAGAAGGGCGCCTCGCCCGGCGCACGGGGCGCTCACCCGGGCGGCGGCGGGCCACCCGGGGCACGACGGGGCGGGGCGGGGCGCACGGACGACGGCGGGGCCGGTCCCGGATCTCCTCCGGGACCGGCCCCTCCGCGGGGTCCTGCGCGGTCCGGTCCGCCGTCAGGGACGCTCGCCGCGCTCGTAGCGGCGGACGACCTCCTCGGTCGGCCCGTCCATGACGAGCTCGCCGGCCTCGATCCAGATGGTCCGCTCGCAGGTCTCGCGGATCGACGCGTTGTCGTGGCTGACCAGGAAGACCGTACCGGCCTGCTCGCGCAGCTCCTCGATCCGCTTCTTGCTGCGGGCCTGGAAGGCCTGGTCACCGGTGGCCAGCGCCTCGTCGATGAGCAGCACGTCGTGGGTCTTCGCCGCGGCGATGGCGAAGCGCAGGCGGGCGCCCATGCCGGAGGAGTAGGTGCGCATCGGCAGCGAGATGAAGTCGCCCTTCTCGTTGATGCCCGAGAAGTCGACGATCTCCTGGTAGCGGCGCTTCACGTCGGCCGGCGACATGCCCATGGCGAGACAGCCGAGGACGACGTTGCGCTCACCGGTCAGCTCGTTCATCAGCGCGGCGTTGACGCCGAGCAGCGAGGGCTGGCCGTTGGTGTAGATGCCGCCCTTCTCGGTCGGCAGCAGGCCGGCGATGGCCGCCAGCATGGTGGACTTGCCGGAGCCGTTGGAGCCGATCAGGCCGATCGCCTCGCCCTTGTACGCGGTGAAGCTGACGCCCTTGACCGCGTGCACCTCGCGCACGCCGGAGCCGCGCTTGCGGCTGATGATCCGGCTCATTGCCGAGGTGGCACTGCCCTTCCCGGAGCCGGCGCCGTGCACCCGGTAGACGATGTGCACGTCGTCGACGACGACGGTGGGGTCGCGGGCCACGTCGGCGTCGAACACCTTGCGGCGCGGACGGGCGTCCTTGAGGTCCTTGCGCAGGTCGTCGGTCCCGCGCACGTCGGTGTCAGCCACGGCCGTACTCCTCCTCAGCCTTCCAGAAGAAGACGTATCCGATGACCAGCATGCCCACACCCCAGGCGATCCCGTACTTCCACTGGTGCGCCGGGAACTCCAGGAAGACCTTCTCGTGCTTGTTGTAGATGATCGGCGCGAGCGCGTGGCGGACCAGGTCGATGTAGACCGAGGCCGGGTTGAGCTCCATCACCTTCTGCCAGAACGGCGGCCACTCCTTGATCTTGTCCGAGATGCTGTACATGACGCCGGACAGGAACAGCCAGGCGCGCATCGCGAACGGGATCAGCTGGGAGATGTCGCTGGTCTTGGCGCCTATCCGGGCGAAGATCAGGGCGACGCCGGTGTTGAACATCGACTGCAGCACCAGCGCGGGCACGACCAGGATCCAGGTGCGGCCGGGTTCGATGCCGTTCATCAGGACCACGGCGAACAGCACGACCATCGAGATCAGCAGCTGCTGGAGCTGGATCACGGTGAACGCGACCGGCAGCGAGGCGCGCGGGAAGTGCAGCGCCCGGATCAGCCCGAGGTTGTCCGAGATCGCCCGGGTGCCGGACTGCACGGCGTTCTGGGTGAACTGGAAGATGAAGACGCCGATGCAGAGCCAGGCGACGTAGTACGGGTTGTCGTCCTTGTTCTTCAGGATCTCGCCGAAGACCAGGTAGAACACCGCGCAGTTCAGCAGCGGCGTCACGACCTGCCAGACCTGGCCGAGCTTGGCGTCGGTGTACTGGGCCACCAGGCGCGCGGTGGCGAAGGCCCAGATGAAGTGACGGCGGGCCCAGAGCTGCTTGCTGTAGGCGAACAGGCCGGGCCGTCTGCCGCTCACCGTCAGACCGTACTTGTCCGCAAGCTGCTTGGGGGTCAGGCCCGCGTCCGCCCCCCTCGGGGCGGAGAGGCTGACGGGTTCACTCACTGTCGACACATTCGTCCTTCGCGCGGGATCGTCGGGGCGAACCGGTCGGCGGGGGTCCGCCGGCCTGCCCCGAGGGGGATCCACTCGGATATCGGGGGGAGTGCGGCCGGTATGTGGGCACCGGCCATGACGACCGTCCTACCGTACGGTCGTCGGACGGATCAGATGACCGGCGGCCGGCCCAGCCGGGTCAGGCGCCACACGGTACGCCATCGCATGGGCCGCCGCGCACCGCAGGGTTCGCGCCAGCCCGCCTTGAACCCGCCCAGCCAGGCCTTGAGGGCCTCCGGGGAGGGCCGACGGGCCAGCGTGAGCAGGAACCAGGTTCCCAGGTATAGAGGCACCAACAGGGCCGGAAGGTTCCGCCTCGCGAGCCAGACCCTGTTCCGGGCCACGTTGTGGAAGTACGTGGCGTGCCGGGCGGGCGAGGTGGTGGGGTGGTGCAGCACCACGTCGGCGCGGTAGTCGATGGCCCAGCCGGCGTCCAGCGCGCGCCAGGCGAGGTCGGTCTCCTCGTGCGCGTAGAAGAACTCGCCGGGCAGCTGGCCGGCGTTCTCGAACACGGCGCACCGCACCGCGCTCGCGCCGCCCAGGAAGGTGGTCACCCGGGAGGAGCGCAGCGGGTCGCTGGCGCGCAGCCGGGGCACGTGCCGGCGCTGGGTGACGCCGGTGTCCGGGTCGGCGATCCGGAAGCTCACGATGCCGAGCTCCGGGTCGGCGGTGAAGGCCTCGCGCAGCAGGCGGGCCGCGTCGGTGCCGGGCAGCCGGCCGTCGTCGTCCAGGAACAGCACCGCGTCGACCTCCCGGCCGTTGCGGCCGAACAGCTCGATGCCGACGTTGCGCCCGCCCGGGATGCCGAGGTTCTCGGGCAGCTCGACGGCGCGCACGCCCTCCGGCAGCGGGGGCATCGGGGCGCCGTTGGCGACCACGGCCAGCTCGACGGCCGGGCCCTGCTGGGCGCGGACGGAGTCGATCAGGGCGATCAGCTCGTCCGGGCGGTTGCCCATGGTGATGATCACCGCGCCGAGCCGGAAGGCGTCGGCGCCGGCCGTGCCGCCCGCGGTGCCGCCCGGCGCGGTGCTCCCGGTCGTTCCGGTGGCCGTCACGTCGCTCCCCTTCACGTCACTCCCCGTCACGTCACTCCCCTTCACGTCGCTCCCCGTCGCATCGGTCACCGGAGCCTGCTCGACAGGACGATGCTCAGCAGGTGCAGCACGGTCTGCAGCATGGCGATCGCGGCCAGCACGACCACCGCGACCCGGGTGAAGAACAGGCCCCCGTGGAGGACGTCGGCGACGCCCGCGGCCAGGATGAACAGCGAGGCCTCGACCGCGCCGACCAGCCGGTGGAACTTGAGGAACGAGGCGGCCCGGCGGGCCCGGGCGACGCCGGCCGAGCGCGGCACCGAGGCGCTGTCCTCGACCGCCGTCAGGCCGCTGCGGGCACGGGCGACGTCGACCAGGTCGGTCTCCGACTTGATCAGGATCGCGCCGAGCGCGGCCAGCGTGCCGAGGAAGGCCCACTCCCAGTGCGCGGCGGCGCCCTCGCGGTGGAGCAGGTCGGTGCCGCGCAGGCCGAGGCCGGTCAGCAGCGCCGCCTCGGACATGTAGTGGCCGACCCGGTCCAGGTAGACGCCGGTGAGCGAGGTCTGCCGGCGCCAGCGGGCCACCTCGCCGTCCACGCAGTCCAGCAGCAGGTACACCTGGATCAGCAGCGCCGCCAGCACCGCGCCGGCGATGCCCGGGACGACCAGCGCGGCGCCCGCCAGGATGCCGGTGACCATCATCAGGTACGTCAGGCCGTTGGGCGTGATCGCCGTCACGGTGGACAGCACCCGGGTGATCCGCAGCGAGATCCTCCGCATGTAGAGCCGTCCGGCCCAGTGCTCGGCGCTCCGGCGCTGGAGCATGCCCTCCGGGTGGATCACCGCGCGCAGTTCCTCGATCGAGGGCCGGCGGGTCAGGTCCACCGGCGGTGGCACGGCCCCCGCGGCGGAGCGGTCAGCTGTTGACGGCTTGGACATAGTCGGCGTACGCGTCCCTGATTGCGGAGGGGGAGAGGTCGAGGTGCTCGAGGATGGTGAAGCGGCCCGGCCGGGTGTTCGGAGCGTAGTGCACAGCCTCGGTGAACTCCGCCTCGGTGAAGCCGATCTGAGCGGCGGTCACCGGCAGTCCGTGGTGCGCCAGGCGCTCCACGATCAGGCCGGCCAGCTCGCGCTCGCCCCGCAGGAAGCTGGCGAAGGCGGCACCGAGGCCGACCTGCTCGCCGTGCTGGGCGGACCGCTTGGGGTACAGCACGTCCAGGGCATGCGAGATCTCGTGGCAGGCGCCGGACGAGGGCCGGGTGCTGCCGGCGATGTTCATCGCGATGCCGGAGAGTACCAGTGCCTCCGCGAGGGCCGTCAGGAAGCCCCGGTCCTGGAGGTTGCCCGGGTGCCGCAGCAGGTTCTCGCCCGCCGAGCGGGCCATCGCGACGGCCAGTCCGTCCACCGGTTCGCCGGTCTCGGCGTGCGACAGCTCCCAGTCGGCGCAGGCCGAGATGTTGGAGACGATGTCGCCGATGCCGGCCGCGACGAAGCGCGGCGGGGCGCCCAGGATCACGTCCAGGTCGATCACGATGCCGATCGGGCTGGGCACCCCGTAGGAGCCGCGCCCGCCGACGTTGTCCAGGGTGGAGACCGGCGAACAGATGCCGTCGTGGGCCAGGTTGGTCGGGACGGAGACCAGCGGCAGGCCGATCCGCGCGGCGGCGTACTTGGCGACGTCGATGATCTTGCCGCCGCCCAGGGCGACGACGGTGTCGTAGTGGCCGCCGTGCACGCCGCCGCGGATCTCGTCCGCCAGCCGGACCGCGCTGTCGAGGCTGCCGTCCTCGACGCTGTACCAGTCGGCGCCGGGCAGCGCCGGCTCCAGCCGGGCGCGCAGCACCGAGCCCGAGCCGTTGCTGATCGCCACCGCGATCCGGCCCGAGGCGGACAGCCGCTGGTCGGCGAGGATGCCGCCGAGCGCGTCCAGGGCGCCCGGGCGGATCTCCACGAAGACCGGCGACGGCACCAGCCGGGTCAGTACTGGCACGCGATCTCCCGCGCCTTCGCCAGGTCGTCGTGGTTGTCGACCTCGACCCAGGAGACCTCGCCGATCGGCTGGACGTCGATCCGCAGGCCGCGGTCGACCATCTCCTGGTAGCCGTCCTCGTAGTACAGCTGCGGGTCGCGCTCGTAGGTGGCGCGCAGCGCGTCGGCGAGGTCGGCGGCGGCGGACGGGTTGATCACGGTGACGCCGATGTACTCGCCGGTGGCCTCGGCCGGGTCCATCAGCTTGGTGATGCGGCGCATGCCGGCGGTCGGGTGCACGACCACCTTCATCTCCTCGTCGGCGAGCCGCTTCACCGTGTCGAGGGCGAGCAGGATGCCGGGCTCGCGCCCCTCGGCGGCCAGCCGGGCACTGCCCTCCAGCATGGTGCGCTGGACGGAGACCGGGTGGACGGTGTCGCCGTTGGCGAGCAGCAGGCCCTCGGTGAAGAGGTCGCGGGCGCACCAGAGCGAGTAGGCGTTGTTCCACTCCTCGGCCTTGTCGTTCTCGACCAGGGTGAGCTTGACGCCGTACTTCCGCTCCAGCGCGTCCTTGCGCTCCTCCACCGCCTCCTTGCGGTAGCCGACGACGATCGCCGCCTCGCGCAGGCCGACCTCGGCGAAGTTGCCGAGGGTGAGGTCCAGAACGGTCCGCTCCCCGTCGACCGGCACCAGCGCCTTGGGCAGCGTGTCGGTGTACGGGCGCAGTCGGCGGCCGGCGCCGGCTGCCAGAACGAGGCCGATCATGCGAGGTCTCCTGATCCGTCGTGCGGTGCGCGGCCGCGCGCGGCTACCGGGAGTCTCCGGGTGACCGGCGATGGCGCGCCGGGGCCGCCGAGATGCGGCCGCGGTGTCCTATGTGATGGTAGGCGACCACGGCGACCAGCCCGAACGCGGCCGGAGCGTCGAACACAGATCGAACACATTCCGAACAACTCTGCTAGTGCGGCGCCGCCCCCCGGCCACCGGGCGTCCCCTTCCCGCCCGGTTGTGCGTCGGACCTCGGCGTGGTGCCACCCGTACGGCAGACTGGGGCGCGACGCCACCGGTGCGAGCCGTGGTTGCTCCCCGTGCTCCCGAAGTGCTCCCGAAGCTGCCGAAAGAGGCCTCATGCCCCAGAGCCTGCCGACCGACCGCCCGACCCACCTCGACCCGCGGACCGGCGCCGACGCCGACGCCGACGGGTCGCTCGACTCCGGCGTGGACACCGGCCTCGACACCGGCCTCGACGTCGAGACGGACGTGGACAGCGGCGCGCGGCCCTCCGGCGCCCAGCAGGAGATCCTGCTGGAGCTGGTCGACGACGAGGGCGTGACGATCGGCACCGCGGAGAAGCTCTGGGCCCACCAGCAGCCCGGCCGACTGCACCGGGCCTTCTCGGTGTTCCTCTTCGACCGGCAGGGCCGGATGCTGCTCCAGCGCCGGGCGCTCGGCAAGTACCACTCCCCCGGCGTCTGGTCGAACACCTGCTGCGGCCACCCCTACCCCGACGAGCTGCCCTTCGTGGCCGCCGCCCGGCGGACCGCGGAGGAGCTGGGCGTCGCCCCGGCGCTGCTGTGCGAGGCGGGCACGGTCCGCTACGACCTGCCGGACGAGGCGTCCGGGCTGATCGAGCGGGAGTGGAACCACCTGTTCGTGGGCCTGGTCACCGGGCCGGTGCGGCCGGCGCCCGAGGAGGTGGACGACTACGCCTTCGTGACCGCCGAGGAGCTGCGCGCGCTGGAGGCGGAGCGGCCGTTCTCGGTGTGGTTCCGGACCGTGTTCGAGGCCGCCCTGCCGGGGATCCGCGAGATCGCCGGGAACGCCTGGTAGACCGCCCGGGAGAGCACCGTCCGGCAGAGCACCCGTCCGGCAGAGCACCGTCCGGCGCCGCCTGCTCCGACAGCGACTCCGACAGCGGCTCCGGCCGTCAGCTCCGGGGGAGCGGCAGCGAGGCCCAGATGACCTTGCCGCCCTCCCCCGCCTTCTCCACGTCGCAGACCCCGCCGGCCTGCAGCGTCACGCTCTTCACCAGCAGCAGCCCCCGCCCGCCGGTGCGCCCGGTGTCGGCCGCCAGGGCCTTCGGCCGGTACGGGTCGCCGTCCTCGACGGAGACCCGTACCCAGCCGTCCCGCACCGCCACCTCGGTGGTCACCTCCGGCGACAGCTCGGCGGCGTGCGTCACCGCGTTGCCGACCAGCTCCGAGACGATCAGCAGCAGGTCGTCCACCAGCTCCTGGTAGCGGACCTCCGCCAGGCCCTGGGCCAGCAGCCGGTCGCGCACCGCGTGCCGGGTGCGCGGCACCGAGGCCTGCTCGGCGGGCACGGTGAACCGCCACACCCCCTCGGCGGGCCCGCCCCGCGCCGCCGCCTCTTCCTCGCTGATCCGCTCCACGTCCAGCCGCCCTTCGTCCGCGACCCCGGGAATCAGGCGTTCCGCTCATGGCGCCCTCGGTCCACAGAGGCTAGGAGAGCCGCCCCGGCGGCCGGGGCACCGTCGACAAGTTGCCCGTGTCGGACCACCCCTGCCCGTTCCCGACCGTTCACCATCCGCAACTCGACCGTTTACCGCCGACGAACCACCGCTTCGCGCACACCTGCGATCCATCCCACGGCCCCCCACCATCCCCACCGGGGAAACGCAGGTGAGAAGCACTCCGAAACCCTGGTAATGTTCTCTCTGTCGCCGAGGGGGCGAGCAGAAATCCCCCGAAGCACACACCCCGTCCGGGTGGCGGAATGGCAGACGCGCTAGCTTGAGGTGCTAGTGCCCTTTATCGGGCGTGGGGGTTCAAGTCCCCCCTCGGACACCATGGATTCCCCGTGGGAACTCGAAAGAGATCCCACGGGGAATTTCTTTTTTTTCACCCTTTCGCACCGCCTGTCGCCAACCCTTCCGCGACCCGCCTCCACGGCACGATGGTTCGGACACGAGATGACAACGATCGGGTGTTTTGTGCCGCATTTGAGGGTCATCTGAGGTTTCGCCCGATTTGTCCGCTTAGGCTGTCTCCGTTTGTCCGGAAAACCAAATGACGCGATGAGACAGAGGACCGATACGGTGAGTGACCCCGAGTCGACAACGGCATCCCATCAGCACTACCGCCGTTCGCTCGGCACCATCAGCCTCACCGCCGTGGGCCTGGGGTCGATCATCGGATCCGGCTGGCTCTTCGGGGCCGAGCGGGCGGCGCGGCTGGCCGGGCCGGCGTCGATCGTCGCCTGGGTGATCGGGGCGGCCGTCGCCCTGACCATCGCGCTCACCTACAGCGAGCTGGGGTCGATGTTCCCCAAGGCCGGCGGCATGGTCCGGTACGGGCAGTACTCGCACGGCTCGCTGGCCGGGTACCTGGCCGCCTGGGCCAACTGGATCGCCATCGTCTCGGTCATCCCCGGTGAGGCGACCGCCTCGGTGCAGTACATGAGCTCCTGGGACTTCGACTGGGCCAAGGGCCTGTACGACGGGCGGGAGCTGTCGGTCAGCGGTGTGGCGCTGGCGAGCGTGCTGCTGCTGGTGTACTTCGCGCTGAACTGGTTCGCGATCACGCTGTTCGCCAAGACCAACACCGCGATCACGGTGTTCAAGATCATCGTCCCGACGGTCACCGCCGGCGCGCTGCTGCTCGCGCACTTCGACACCAAGCACTTCACCGACCACGGCGGCTTCGCCCCGAACGGCTGGAGCGCGGTGTTCACCGCGGTGGCCGTCTCCGGCATCGTCTGGGCGTTCAACGGCTTCCAGTCCCCGCTCAACCTGGCCGGCGAGGCCCGCGACCCCGGCAAGTCGCTGCCCAAGGCGGTGATCGGCTCGATCCTGATCGCCCTGGTGATCTACGTCGCGCTGCAGATCGCCTTCCTCGGCGCCGTGCCGACCGCGGACCTGGCCAACGGCTGGAGCGGCCTCGGCTACACCTCGCCGCTCGCCGACCTGGCCGTCGCCTGGGGCCTGAACTGGCTCGCGCTGCTGCTCTACGCGGACGCCTTCGTCTCCCCCAGCGGCACCGGCATGATCTACGCCGCCACCACCTCCCGGATGATCCACGGCGTCCAGGAGAACGGCCACCTGCCGTCCGTCTTCGGCAGGGTCGACCCCCGGACCGGCATCCCGCGCCCGGCGCTGGTGCTCAACCTGGTCGTCGCCTTCGGCTTCCTCGCGGTCTTCCGCGGCTGGGGCTCGCTCGCCGAGATCGTCTCGGTGGCCACCGTGATCTCGTACATCACCGGCCCGGTCGCCGTGATGGCGCTGCGCCGCCTGGCGCCCGAGCTGCCGCGCCCGGTCCGGCTGCGCGCGATGCCGGTGATCGCCCCGGTCGCCATGATCTTCGGCTCGCTGGTGCTCTACTGGGCCCGCTGGCCGCTGACCGGCAAGGTCATCCTGCTGATGGCCGCCGGCCTGCCGATCTGGGCCTGGTACGAGCTGCGCAAGCCGTTCGCCGAGCTCAAGCCGCACCTCAAGGCGGGCGCCTGGATGATCGCCTACCTGTTCGTGATGGCCGGCGTCTCCTGGGCCGGCTCCGCCGACTTCGGCGGCCACGGCTACCTGCCGGAGGGCTGGGACCTCCTGTTCGTCGCCGCGATCGCCCTGGTCTTCTACGCCTGGGGCGTGCGCAGCGCCTGGGCCAACCCCTCGCTGGCCGCCGTCAAGCGCGAGCTGACGGAAACCGACGGCGCCGCCGACCAGGCACCCCGCGCGCCGGAAACCGGCACGGCCTCCCGGGTCTGAGACCCCTCCCACCTGCGAAAGCGCCGACCGGGCGATGTCCGGTCGGCGCGTTCGCAGGGTGGGGGGAGGGGGGGCAGGCGGACGTATTTGGTTGGTGAGGGGGCGATA
>NZ_JBHVRK010000001.1:77259-114279 GCF_042885845.1 Kitasatospora sp. NPDC058032
CCTGGAACTGTTTAATCCCCCCCGGGCCCCCCGGGGTCACCCCCCCCACCACCGTCCTACCGCCCCCCCCGGGCGTTGCCCGGTCGGCGCTTTCGCAGGTTCGGGGCAGGGGGGGCAGGCGTACGTATTTCGTTGGTCAGGGGGCAATAGTTTCATCATCTTCCATTCAGTTGGGGGCGGCTGCCAGCATCGGCGGACCGTCACCGCCTGAGGGAGATGCCGATGAACCGCCCCCGTCCCCTGCGTTGTCTGGCCGCGCTGGCACTGGTGGCCCTCGCCGCCACCGCCTGCGGGCGTTCCGATCAGGGTTCCGCCGCCGCACCCGGTGCGGCCGGCGGGGCCGCCGACACCGCCGGGAAGAGCTCCGCCGAGCTGCTGCCCGGCAAGTTCAAGCAGGCCGGCGTGCTCAGAGTGGCGACCGCCGTGGGTTACCCGCCGATGGAGATGTACAAGCCGGGCACCACCGAGCTGACCGGGGTCGACCCGGACCTCGCCGCGGCGCTCGCGGCGAAGCTCGGGCTGAAGCTGGAGATGACCAACGCCTCGTTCGACGGGCTGATCCCGGGCCTCCAGGCCGGCCGCTTCGACCTGGTGATGTCCTCGATGACCGACAGCGAGCAGCGCCGCCAGGCCGTCGACTTCGTCGACTACTTCCGCACCGGCGGGGTGGTCATGACCGCCAAGGACAACCCCCAGGGCATCAAGTCGCTGGAGGACCTCTGCGGCAAGCAGGTGGTGCTCGCCAAGGGCAGCTCCAACCTGGAGATCGGCGAGCAGCAGAACGCCAAGTGCGCGCAGAAGATGACCATCTCGCAGAGCGAGGACGCGCCCACCGGACTGCTGCAGCTGGACAGCGGGCGGGCCGTCGCCACCATCGTGGACTACCCGGTCGCGCAGATGTTCGCGCAGAAGAACACCGCGTACCAGGTGCTGCCCGAGCAGTACGGGACGGCGCCCTGGGGCATCGCCGTGGCGAAGAAGGAGAGCGGGCTGCGCGACGCGGTGCAGCGGGCGCTCCAGGAGCTGATCGACTCCGGTGAGTACCGCACGGTGCTCGACAAGTACGAGGTCGGCGGCAGCGCCGTCACCAAGGCCACCCTCAACACGGTCGGGCAGTGAGCACGGTGACGGGCGAGGGCACGAGAGGCGCCACCGCGACCGCCCCGGCGGCGAAGGCGATCGAGGACGACGACCTGGAGCTGCGGGTCACCGGGCGGCCCCGGCCCGGGCGGTGGGTGGCCGTGCTGGCGGCGGCGTTCGCCGCGGTCTGGCTGGCGTACACGATCATCGTGAACCCCAACCTGCACTGGGACGTCATCGCGAAGTACCAGTTCGACGGGGTGATCCTGGACGGCCTGTGGGTCACCGTCCAGCTGACCCTCATCTCGCAGGTGGCCGGCATCGTGATCGGTGTGGCGGCGGCGGTGATGCAGCTCTCGGACAGCCCGGTGCTGCGGACCACGGCCGGCGCGTACACCTGGTTCTTCCGCGGGACGCCGCTGCTGGTGCAGCTGATCTTCTGGTTCAACCTCGCGCTGCTGTTTCCGGAGATCAGCATCGGGATCCCGTTCGACGGGCCGAAGCTGATCAGCTGGCAGACGAACGCGCTGATCACCGGGTTCGTCGCGGCGCTGCTGGGCCTGTCGATCAACGAGGGCGCCTACATGTCGGAGATCGTCCGGGCCGGCATCCAGAGCGTCGACCCCGGGCAGCGGGAGGCCGCGGCGGCCCTGGGCATGTCCAACCGGCAGATCCTGGTCCGGGTGGTGCTGCCGCAGGCCATGCGGGTGATCATCCCGCCGTTCGGGAACCAGTTCATCTCGATGCTGAAGACCACCTCGCTGGTCTCGGTCATCGCGGGAGCCGACCTGATGACGGTCTCCCAGCACCTGTACCTGGCGAACTTCGAGGTCATCGCACTGCTGGTGGTGGCGTCGATCTGGTACCTGGTGCTGACCACCATCGCGAGCGTCGCGCAGCACGCCGTGGAGCGGAAGTTCAGTCCCGGCGCGCAGACGGCGCGCCCGGGGCTGGGGCAGCGGGTGCTGCGCAATCTGCGGCCCGGTGCGAGGAAGACCGACGTCAAGAAGAAGGGGGCGGCGAAGTGACGGTGGCCACGGACGAGGTGATCCTCTCGGCGCGCGGGGTGCGGAAGCACTTCGGCGAGCTGGAGGTGCTGCGCGGGATCGACCTGGAAGTGCGGTCCGGGGAGGTGCTCTGCGTGATCGGGCCCTCCGGCTCCGGCAAGTCCACCCTGCTGCGCTGCTTCAACCACCTGGAGAAGATCGACGCCGGGCGGATCGCCGTCAACGGCGAGCTGATCGGCTACGAGCCGGCCGGCTCCGGCGGCGTCCTGCGCGAGCGGCGGCCCAAGGACATCCAGCGCCAGCGCGAGCGGATCGGCATGGTGTTCCAGCGCTTCCACCTCTTCCCGCACCGCACGGCGGTGCAGAACGTGATGGAGGGACCGGTCGCCGTCCAGGGACGCGGCCGGGCCGAGGCCGAGCGGCAGGCCCGTGAGCTGCTGCGCCGGGTCGGCCTCGACGACCGCGCCGACCACTACCCCGGCCAGCTCTCCGGCGGCCAGCAGCAGCGGGTCGCCATCGCCCGGGCGCTGGCCATGGAGCCCACCCTGATGCTCTTCGACGAGCCGACCTCCGCACTCGACCCCGAACTCGTCGGGGAGGTGCTGGGCGTGATGCGCGATCTGGCCCGCAGCGGCATGACGATGATCGTCGTCACCCACGAGATGGGGTTCGCCCGCGAGGTCGCCGACCGGGTCGTCTTCATGGACCAGGGCGCGGTCGTCGAGGCCGGGCACCCCGCCGAGGTGTTCACCGCCCCGCGCCACGAGCGCACCCGGGCCTTCCTGGCGACGGTGCTGTGATGGCGGCCGTGGAACTGCTGGTGCGCGGCGGACTGCTGGTGGACGGCACCGGGGCACCCGCGCGGCCGGCCGACCTCGCGGTGGCGGGCGGGCGGGTCACCGTGCTGGCGCCCGGGGCGGACGCGGGCGCGGCGGGTGACACCGGCGGCCGTCCGGTGCCGGTCGTCGACGCCACCGGGCGGGTCGTCACCCCCGGGTTCATCGACGTGCACACCCACTCCGACGCGCTGGCCGCCGTCGGCGGGCCGGGCGTGGACGCGGAATCGGGGACGGGGACGCAGGGCGCGCGGGCGGACGGCGCGGACACCGCGTGGGACGCGCTGGAGGAGCTGCGGCTCGCCCCGCTGCTCCAGGGCGTGACCACCGAGATCAGCGGCAACTGCGGCAGCAGCCTGTTCCCCTGCCTGCCCGAGCGGCTGCCGGAGCTGGCCGAGCACCTGCGGGTCACCTTCGGCCTCGGCCCGGTCCGCCCCGCCGAGGACTTCGCCGCCTTCGCCGCCGCCCAGCGGCCCGAACTGCGCCGCAACCACCTCGCCTCGCTGGTCGGCCACGGCACCCTGCGCGCCGGGGTGATGGGCTTCACCGACCGGCCGCCCCGGCCGGAGGAGCTGGCCGCGATGTGCGAACTGCTCGACCGCGCCCTCACGCAGGGCGCGGCCGGGCTCTCCACCGGCCTGATCTACCCGCCCGGCACCTACGCCGACACGGCGGAGATCGTCGCGCTCGCCCGCGTCGCGGCCCGCCACGGCAAGCCGTACGTCACCCATCTGCGGGACGAGATGTCCCAGGTGGAGAAGGCCCTGGAGGAGGCGCTGGAGATCGCCGAGCGCTCCGGCGCGCCGCTCCAGGTCTCCCACCACAAGACCGCCGGCCGGCACGCCTGGGGCGCCACCCTGCGCACCCTCCCCCGGCTCGAACAGGCCCGCGCCGACGGCCTCGACGTCCTGCTCGACGTGTACCCCTACACCGCCGGCAGTACGGTGCTGCACGCGATGCTGCCGCCGTGGGCCAGCGAGGGCGGGATCGGCGCGCTGCTGGAGCGGCTGAGCCGTCCCGAGGTGCGCGAGCGGATCCGGGCGGACATCGCGGGCGGCGTGGACGGCTGGGAGAACACCGTCGGCAACGGCGGCTGGGACCTCATCGCGGTCGCCGCCGCCCCGGCCCGCCGCGCGGCCGAGGGCCACCGGATCGCCGACCTGGCGGCCGCGGGCGGCGTCGACCCGGTCGACTACGTCTGCGACCTGCTGCTCGACTCACGGGGAGAGGTGACCATCATCAGCCACTCGATGCGCGAGGACGACGTCCGCCGGGTGCTGGCCAGCCCGCTGTCGATGATCGGCTCGGACGGGGTGCCCAAGCCCGGGCGCCCGCACCCGCGCTGGGCGGGCAGCTTCGCCCGGGTCCTCGGCCACTACGGCCGGGAGGAGGGGCTGCTGTCGCTGGAGAACGCGGTGCACAAGATGACCGGGCTGCCGGCGGCGCGGTTCCGGCTCGCCGGGCGCGGCGTGGTCCGCGACGGCGCGGTGGCCGACCTGGTGGTGCTCGACCCGGACGCCGTCCGGGACGCGGCCACCTTCGAGCGGCCGCTGCTGGCGCCGGAGGGCGTGGCGGCCGTGGTGGTCGCCGGGCAGGTCGCGGTGTGCGACGGGCGGGCGACGGACGCCCGGGCCGGAGAGGTGGTACGGGTCCGATGATCCTGGCGCAGGTGGCGGCCGCCGCACGGTCGGCGGCCGCGCTGCCGTTGACCCTGGCGGTCGCGGCGGTGGACGTGGATGCGGATGCGGAGCTGACCGCCGGGACCGGCGACAGCGCGGTCGGGGTGGACGACACGGTGGTGCTGCCGGTCGCCAGCGCGTCCAAGCTGCTGCTGCTCGCGGAGGTCGCGCGCCGGCTGGACGCCGGGGAGCTGCGGGCGGACGCGGTGGTGCCGATCGAGGCCGAGGACGTGGCCGGGGGCACCGGGCTGCTCCGGCGGCTCGCGCGCGGGCGTGCGAGCGGGCGTGTGGCCGACGGCGGAGGCGCGGGCAGTGCCGACGGCGCGGGCGCGTGCGGCTGGACGGTCGAGGACCTGGCCTGGCTGACCGCCTCGGTCAGCGACAACACGGCCACCAACGCGCTGCTGCGCACGGTCGGCCTGCCCGCCACCGAGCGGCTGGCCCGGGAGCTCGGGCTGGAGCGGCTCACCCTGCACGACCGGGTCCGGGACGTCCGCGGGCCCGGTGTGCCGCCGGTGTTCGCCACCGGGACCGCCCGGGACCTCGCCCGGCTGGTCGCGCTGGCCGTCCGGGGCGAGCTGGTCACGCCCGGCGCGTCGGCGCGGCTGCTGGAGTGGATGCGCTCCAACACCGACCACGGGCTGGTGCCGGCGCTCGTCCAGCACGACCCCTACGCGGAGTGCTTCCCCGACTCGCTGCCCGGCGGGCTGCTGGTGGCCAACAAGACCGGGACCGACACCGGGGTGCGGGCCGACGCCGGGATGCTGATCGGCACCCGGCGGGTCGCCTACGCGGTCATCGCGCACTGGGACGTGGCGCTCGGGCCGAGCACGGAGCGGGCGGCGGTGCACGCCATCCGCGAGGTCGGGCGGGCGCTCGCGGCGGGCGCCCAGCGCGGCGAGCCGGCGAACTGCGCGCTGCTGCGGCAGCCGGGCGGCTGAGCCCCCGGGGGTCTCCGGCGGTGAGCGGCCGCCGGGGTGGTCAGGACCACTGCAGTTCGAGCAGTGACCGGACCTCCCCGGCGGCCGCGCGCAGTTCGCCGAGGAAGGCGCGGACCGCGGGGTTGCGGTTGGTGGCCCGGGTGGCCACGCCGATCCGGCGGTGCAGCTGCGGGTGGTCCAGGCGGCAGACGTGCACACCGGCGCTGTCGGCCAGGCCGAGCGCCGGGATCAGCGCGACGCCCATACCGGCCCGGGCCAGGCTGATCGTCACCTGGTAGTGGTCGCTGCGGCAGCGCACCCGGGGGCGGAACCCCTCGGCAGCGCAGGCGCGCTCCAGCACCGGCTCGCCGGTCGAGCCGCCGTGGGTGCCGATCCAGCTCTCGCCGTCGAGCTCGGCGAGCCGGACCAGGGTCCGCCGGCCGAGCCGGTGGCGCAGCGGCACGATCACCAACTGCGGCTCGTCGAAGTAGAGTTCGACCTCGGCGACGCCCTGGCGGCCGGCCTGCCGGATCCACGGGTCGAGCGGGTGCTCGAAGACCACGGCGGCGTCCAGCCGGCCGGCCTCCAGATCGGGGAGCAGCTCGTGCGGCTGGCCCATGATGAGTTCGAGTTCGACCTGCGGGTGGCGGGCCGAGAACGCGGTGAGCGCGCGGGGCAGCAGGTCCAGGCCGGCGGAGGCGAAGAAGCCGAGGCGCAGCACGCCCGCGGTGCCCCCGGAGTGGGCGCGCAGGTCGTCCTGGGCGACGGCCATGAGGTCGGCGATCGCCTGGGCGTGCTCGGCCAGCCGGACGCCCGCCGGTGTCAGCCGCAGGGACTGCGGCTGACGCTCGACCAGGGCGACGCCCAGCTCCTGTTCGAGCCGGGCGAGCTGGTGGGAGACGGCGGACGGGCTCAGGTGGAGCGCCTGCGCCGCGGCCACGATGGTGCCCCGGCGGGCGATCTCCAGCAGGACGAGCAGGCGGGCGCTGTTCAGCATCGGGCCAGGGTAGGTCATCGTGGCTGGTCAGGGGCGGAGGGCGGGGCTGCGGGCGGGGCGGGGCGGGAGCGAGGCGGAGGGCCGGGCGGGGCGCCCGGTACCGGGGAAGGAGCGGACCGGTCCCCCCGTTCCGGGGGACCGGTCCACGTGTTCGGCCGGGTCCGCGCTCAGGCGCCGGCGGTCCGGGCCGAAGCGGCGGGGAGCGTGGCGAGGCCCTCGGCCGGGCCGTCGGCGTCGAGGCGGAGCAGGTCCTCCTCGGTCTCCCGGCGCACCACCACCCGGGCCTCGCCGTCCCGGACGAAGACCACCGCCGGGCGCGGCAGCTTGTTGTAGTTCGACGCCATCGCGTACCCGTACGCGCCGGTGACCGGGGTGGCGAGCACGTCGCCGATCCGCAGCCCGGCCGGGAGGGCGGCGTCGTCGATGATGACGTCCCCGCTCTCGCAGTGCTTGCCGACCAGGCGGGCGCGCAGCGGCCGGGGCTCCTGCGGGCAGCGCGGCAGGAACGCCTCGTAGCGCGCGCCGTAGAGCGCCGGGCGCAGGTTGTCGCTCATCCCGCCGTCGACGCTCACATACGTCCGGACACCGGCGATCCGCTTGACCGTACCCACCCGGTAGAGGGTGAGCCCGGCCCGGGCGGTGATCGAGCGCCCCGGCTCGACCCCGAACTCCCCGGTCCAGCCCGCCCCGCGGACGGCCGCCCGGACCCGGTCCGCCCACACCGCGAAGGACGGCGCGCTCTGGCCCGCCAGGTAGGCCACGCCGAGTCCGCCGCCCACCGTCAGCCGGGCCACCCCGGAATCCACCGCGAACCTGGCCACGGCGGCGGCGCCGTCGGCGAGTTCGGCCGGGTCCAGGACCTGCGAGCCGACGTGCGCGTGGACGCCCTCCAGGTGGACGGCCGACGAGGCGGCGGCCCGGCGGACGGCGGCCTCGGCGGCCCCGTCGGCCAGGCCGAAGCCGAACTTGGAGTCGTGCCCGCCGGTGCGGATCGCCTCGTGGGCGCCCGCCGCGACGCCGGGCGCCACCCGCAGCTGGACCCGGGCCGGCGGCAGGCCCTCCTCGGCGACCAGGCGCTCGATCCGGTCCAGTTCGTCGAAGCTGTCGACGACGACGTGCCGCAGGCCGACGGTGAGCGCGGTGCGCAGTTCGGCCTCGCTCTTGTTGTTGCCGTGCAGCACGATCCGCTCCGGGGAGACCCCGGCGTGCAGGGCGGTGCGCAGTTCGCCGCCCGAGGCGACGTCGAGCAGCAGGCCCTCCTCGGCGGCGAGCCGGGCCATCGCGGTGCAGAGGAAGGCCTTCGAGGCGTAGGCGACGTTGCCCGGGCCGAAGGCGGCGACGGCCTCCCGGCAGCGGCGGCGCAGGTGCTCCTCGTCGTAGACGAAGAGCGGGGTGCCGAACCGGCGGGCGAGCTCCGTCAGCGCCACCCCGCCGACGGCGAGCCCGGCGGGGCCCGTCCCGGCGGTGAGCGGCAGCAGTCCGGCGTCGACCGGCGGCTCGGCGGTGGGGCGGCCGTCGTCGGCGGGCGACGGGACGGCGGAGGGCGGGGCGGCGGGCGAGATGGACGACACGGATTCCTCCCGGCGGGCTGGTTCGCCTGCCATCCTCGGCCGGGTGGGAGGAGTCGGAAAAGCGCTTTCTTCCGACCCTGAGCAGTACCGTCTTCGATGCTCCTGCCCGGTGGCACGGCGTCGGCGGAACGCGCGTCGGCCGCGCTCCCCCGCAACGGGGGTGCGCGGCCGACGGACGGCAGGCGGCAGGCGGCAGGCGGCAGCCGACGGGGCGCGGTCAGCCGCGCCGGGCCCGGCGGATCGCGGAGGCGACCACCGGCGGGAGGAGGTCGCCCACCGCCCGCTTGGCGACATTGGCCGGACGGCGGCGCTCGGCGGCGCGGGCCCGGCGCTCGGCGAGGTCGCGCACGGCCTCGTCGCGCTCGCGCTCGGCGGCACGCAGGGCGTCCTCGGTGGCCCGGGCGATCTCCCGGCGCGCGGCCTCGGAGGCCAGCCGGGTGTGGTGGCGGGAGACCCGGAACGGCGCGGCCCCGGCGTCGCTGCCGCCGATCCGGACCACCCGCTGCCCGGCGAGCGTCTCGTTGGTGACGTCGGACTGCGGCAGGGTGCCGCGGCGGGCCAGCAGGTCGAGCTGGGCGGGCTCCGGGTCGCCCCAGGTGCCGTAGAACTTGGAGTCGGTGAGCACGATCGGCCGCAGGCCGTTGTTGAACACCGCCTCCCAGGTGGCGGCGGCGACGCCCGGGGTGTGCGCGGAGCGGTAGTCGTCCAGCACCACGACGCCCTCCGGGGCGAGCGCGCTCCTGGCCACCTGGAGGTCGCCGGCCACGTGCTCGTAGAGGTGCGAGGCGTCGATGTGGATGAACCGGAAGGCGCCGGGCGGGATGCGGCCGCCGGCCAGCGTCGCGGTGGTGGCCTGGATGATCTCCGGCAGCCGGTCGTGGAAGGAGAGGTAGTTGGCCTCGAAGGCGGTGCGGGTCAGCGTCCTGCGGTAGGACATGTCCATCTCGGCGGCGTTCTCGTCGTCCGGCGCGTCCGAGTCGAAGAGGTCGCAGACCGTGAAGGTCTCGCCCGCCTGGAGGTGCGCCCCGATGACGATCGCACTGCGGCCGAGGTAGGCGCCCATCTCCAGGAGGTCCCCGGAGACGCCCGCCTTCTCCTGCCGTCCGAGGAACCAGTCGAAGAGGTGGCGGTCGTGGTCCCAGAACCACCCGGGGACGTCGTCGAGCACCGCCGGCTCCACCGGCTGCTGATCGGCACTGCGTGCGGCGTCGTTCATGAGGCGGCTCCTAAGACGGTACGAACGACCACGGGCTGGATCTCCGGGCACATGGACAGGACCCGGCCTGCCGGCCGGCCCTGGTCCGGCGCGCCCGAGTGGGCTGCAATCTACTCGCCACCGGGCCGACTCGGGAGAACTCGCGGGAAAGAGCTCCGGTCACCCGGCCATGTGCGGGCGTACTTGACCATCTGGCACAAAACACCGGCCCGGTTCGTCCATACTCCGCCGGGTCACCCGGTTTGTCACCAGCACCGGAAACGATCTTCACCGCACCGGAGTAGGCGCGGGAGGGCCGGTCCTTGCGCCTGCCGGGGGCGCACCGTTGACTGGTCCGGGACCCGGTCGGCCGTCCGGCGGACCGGCGGGGCCCGGGAACGATCTGAACCGGTACGAAGGGGCAGCACATGGCGGACGAGACGCAGCGGGCCGCAGGGTACGCCGAGTACACCGATCAGTACGTCGACGGCGCCTGGCGGCCCGCCCTGGACCAGGGGTCGATCCCGGTGCTCGACCCGGCGACCGAACGCCTGCTCGCCACCGTCCCGGCCGGCGGGGCGGCGGACGTGGACGCGGCCGTCGCGGCGGCCCGCCGGGCGGCCCGCGCCTGGGGCGCGACCGGCGCCGCCGAGCGGCTGGTGCCGCTGACCCGGCTGCGGGACGGCCTGGCCGCGCACCAGGAGGAGATCGCCGCCACCCTGACGGCCGAGCTGGGCGTGCCGATCGGCTTCGCCACCACCGTGCAGGCCACGCTGCCGCTGACGGTCACCGAGACCTACCTGGAGCTGCTGGCCGGGTACCCGTTCGAGGAGCGGATCGGCAACTCGGTGGTGCACGCCGAGCCCGCCGGGGTGGTCGCGGCGATCACGCCGTGGAACTACCCGCTGCACCAGATCGCCGCCAAGGTGGTGCCCGCGCTGGCGGCCGGCTGCCCGGTGGTCCTCAAGCCGGCCGAGGACACCCCCCTGGTGGCCCGGCTGTTCGCCCGGCTGGTCGACGCGGCGGGCTTCCCCGCCGGGGTGTTCAACCTGGTGACCGGCACCGGCGCGGTGGCCGGCGCGGCGCTGGCCGCCCACCCGGACGTGGACGTGGTGTCCTTCACCGGCTCGACGGCGGTCGGCCGCACGGTCGCCGAGACGGCCGGGCGCGGCATCAAGCGGGTGTCCCTGGAACTGGGCGGCAAGTCCGCCAACGTGGTGCTGCCCGGCGCCGACCTGGCCCGCGCGGTGAACGTCAACATCGCCAACGTCTTCGCCAACTCCGGCCAGACCTGCAGCGCGTGGACCAGGCTGCTGGTCCACCGCGACCAGTACGACGAGGCGGTGGCGCTCGCCGCGAAGGCCGCCGCCAAGTACGCCCCGGGCGACCCGACGGACCCGCTGACCCGGGTCGGGCCGGTGGTCAACGCCCGCCAGCGCGAGCGGGTGCGCGGCTACATCACCGGCGCCCTCGCCGAGGGCGCGCGCCTGGTCTCCGGCGGCGCCGAGGCCCCGGACGGCCTCGCGACCGGCTACTACGTCCGCCCGACCGTGCTCGCCGACGTCACCGCCGACATGACGGTGGCCCGGGAGGAGGTGTTCGGACCGGTGCTGGCGATCCTCGCCTTCGACGACGAGGACCACGCCGCCGAACTGGCCAACGCCACCGAGTACGGCCTGGCCGGCGGGGTCTGGGCGGCCGACACCGACACCGCCGCCCGCTTCGCCCGCCGTCTGGACGCCGGTCAGCTCCACCTCAACGGCGGCCCCTTCAACCCCCTTGCCCCGTTCGGCGGTTACAAGAACTCCGGCCTCGGCCGCGAACTGGGCCGGCACGGCCTGGAGGAGTTCCTGCAGTACAAGTCGCTGCAGTACTGACGCTGCGGCAGCAGTGACCCACGTCTCCCCCGGCCGGCACCGCGCTGGGCAGCCTCCGCGGTCGCGCGCCCACAGAATTGGGGCTCCCACCGCGCCCGCGGAGGACTCAGCAGAAGGGGATGAACGTGCAGACGGGCACACCCGCCGAACCGGGCCACCGACCGGTGGCCCGGCTCACCGCCCCATTGACCTCGTCCACCACCGAAGTCATCGGCGAGCTGCAGCGCACCGATGCCAAGGCCGCCGGAATCGGAGCGACCTCGGCGGCCGGTCTCACCACCGCCGCCGCCCTCTGCGGAACGCCGCCGCCACTGACCTGGACCACGACCGCGGTCATCGCCGTCGCGGTCACCGCCCTGGCCGGCGCACTCGGCCTGGCCCTGGTCGCCGTCCGGCCGCACCTCAAGCACGGGCAGCACCTCGCCGTCTCCTACCTCGACTTCGCCCGCCTCACGCCCGACCAGCTGCTCGAAGCGGTCACCACGCACCACGACCCCGACGCCCTGGCCGCTTCGCACGCGCAGAGGCTGGTGGCACTGTCCCGCCTCGCCCGCCGCAAGTACCGGCTCCTTCGTGTCTCGGTGGACCTCCTGTGCGGCGGGCTGGCCCTCGGCGCGACGGCCATCGCCCTCTCCTGGCTCGGTCACTGACGGCCGATCAAGCGCGTACCATCGTTCCGCGCCCCCTCGGCTGTCCGTGGACAGCAGAACCGGCCCGGCCTTGGCGCGGGCCCGGCCCGCATCCACGGGAGGCCACGATGCCGACGTCCCATCGAGAGGCCCTCGGCGAGAACCGCTGGGAGACGCTCCGGGAGCTCGCACCGGTCCGTTTCCGCGCCGCGCAGAGCGAGCTCCTGCGGCAGGACCGGGCCGGCACCTGTGTGATGCTCCTGGAGGCCGGGAGAGTGATGGTGACCGCGACCGGGCCGCTCGGCCGGGAGCAGCTGATCGCCGTCCGGGGGAGCGGCGAAATCCTCGGCGAGATGGCCGTGTTGACGGGCATCAAGCGCAGCGCGACCGTACGGACCCTCACCTCCTGCCAGGTCCACGTCATCCCCGCCGACGAGTTTCGCACCTTCGTGGACGAGCACGGGCTCCTCCAGCCGCTGCTCCAGCACTCCTACGGCCGGATCCGCGAGTCCGAGCAGAGCAGGCTGGAGCTGGCCACCGGTTCCGTCGCGGTCCGGCTCGCCTGCCTCCTGACGAGGCTGGCGGGGACGGCCTCCGCCGAGACCCCGGCCCGGATCGGCCTGCGCCAGGAGGCCCTCGCCCAGTTGATCGGCGCCTCGCGCAACGCGGTCGGGAACGCGTTGAAGGAATGGCGTGACCGCGGCTGGCTCACCACGACGCCCAGTGGCGGCATCACCGTCACCGACATCACCGCGCTGTACGACCACGCGACCGCTCCGTAGCGCCGGAGCGCCGCCGGTCCCGACCGCGTGGCACAGCTCACCCGCCACCTGCCCAGCAATGGGCAGCGCGGTCGCCCGGTCAGCGGTGATGATCGGGTCATGGTCACCGAGTGACCCGGACCTCCGACCCGAACGGAACACCGCCATGTCCCAGCAGAGCGCCGCGAACCCTCGCGATCTTCCACCCGACGTCGCGCTCTTCGTGGTCGACATCGTCGGCTACAGCAAGATCCACGAGACCGAGATGCCGAAGCTGCGGTCCGCGCTCGACGACGCGCTCGCGGAGTCGTTCGACCGGAGCGGCCTGTCCGACGAGTGGGCGGACCGGGCCACCGCCCGCGACACGGGCGACGGGTGGATCAAGATCGTGCCGGCCGCCCGAGTGGCACAGCTCGTGGATCCGGGCATCGCGCTGCTGGAGGAGGCGCTGCACCGGCACCACTGGCGGCGTCGTGCCTCGGTTCCCGCGCTCCGCACCAGGGTGAGCGTCCACCTGGGGCCGCTGTCCGCCGACTACCGGGGCGACGCGATCAACGACGCCTGTCGGCTGGTCGACAGCGACGCGGTACGGGCAGCCGCCGAAGTCGCGGCCGTGCACGAGTCGTTCACGGCCGCGATCCTCTCGGACGAGGTGTACCGCCGGGTCGTCGCGGCCCGCCGTACCGTCCACCTGTCCGAGCGGGACTTCCTCGAAGTGTCCGCCACGGTGCGGCAGAAGCAGTTCAGCCGCACGGCGTGGGTGCACGTCCCCCGGCTCTCCCCCGCCCTCCTCACGGCCGGCGAGCCGGAGCCGGATCCCGCGCCCGTGACTCCCGCTCCGCCCTCCGCGGGAGGCACGTTCCACATCGCCGGGAACGTCGGCACGGCCGTGAACTCGATCGGGAACATGACCGTCGGAGACATCAACTTCGCATGACAGAGGACGACCTGGAACGCCTCTTGGCCTTCCTGCCCGCGCCGAAGCGGACGGAACAGCGCGGCCCCGCGCCGGGCCCCGGTCAGGCGGACGCCCCGGCCGCCGCCACGGCGAGCGCGCCCGGTGGCGGCCGGACGTTCAACGTCGGCAACGCCGGTGTCGCCGCCTGGCACATCGGCACCGTGGTCCAGGAAGTCCGGCGGGACCTGCTGTGGGCCAGGCAGCTCGACCGGGGGGAGATCCTCGGCTCCCGCACCTTCGCGCGCCCGGCCGGCTGGAACGGCGCATGGGATCAGGGATGGGCCGCCCTCGCCGACCCCGACGTCCGGGTGATCATCGTCGTGTCGCCGCGGGGTTTCGGTTCGACCACCTTCGCCCACCAGTTGCTGGCCGCCCGGACGCCGGGGCGGATGACGCTCGTCCAGCTCGAACCGGACTGGCCTCGTCCCCAGGTCGAGAAGCTCCACCTCGAACCCTTCCACGCCTATCAACTCGATCTCAAGAACCCGGAGAAGGACCGGCCCTCCCAGGCGTTTCTGACGGATCTGGCGAAGAAGGTCGAGAAGCTGAGGTCCGACAGGTCGATCTGGGTCCTCACCGTGGCCGCCGACCTGTGGGCGAGCCATTGGGCCTGGTCGGCGCCGGGTGTCCAGGTCATCGAACTCCGGTCGCCACCGGACTCCCAGGTCGTGGTGGAGAAGGCGCTCTCCGCATCCGGGCATCCCTGGCTCACCGAGTACGTCCGGACGCCGACCGCCCGAAGGCAGGTGTCGGCGGTCCGGGACGCCGTCCAGGCCGTCCAGGCCGCTTCCTCGGTCATCGGCCAGTGGCGGGAGTACCGACATGACCGGCCGCTGGAGGCCCGTGCCGTCGTGACGAGCCGCCCGGTCGACACCGGACGGCCACCGGGCAGCGCTCTCGACGCCGACCTTCGGCAGCGGATCGAGAACGCTCTCGGGGACTGGCGCGCCGAGTTGGACGAGACCTTCGCCGGGGGCGGCGCCGGACGGACGCTCTCGCTGGAGGACCGCTGCCTCCTGCTCTCGCTCGCGGTGCACCGCCGCGCGCCCGCGGCGGTGATCTACAAGGACGCGCGGCTGCTGGAGAAGCTGATCGCCGAGTCCGACCGCACCACGCCGCCGACCAACCTCGGACAGGTCTTCGCCGGCCGGGGGCTGCGCCAGCGGCTCACCGACCTGCGGGCCGAGGTGAACTCCCAGGAGGTCGTCGAGTTCCACCGCCCCGGATTCGACGGCGCCGTCCTCGGCTACGTCTGGGACAACTACGAGGACATGCGTCCGGTGCTGCTGCGCTGGCTCGTGGAGATCGCTCCACCGGGCAGTCGTCGTTCCGGCCTGGGCATCGCCTCGCTCACCGCCCTGGCCGTCCGGCACCAGGATCCGGCGGTGCTGACGGACATCCGCGATGCCGCTTCGGGCCTCGGCCGGCCGGACGTGTGCGCGGAGGTCATGTCCCACGCCCTGCGGACCGAGCGCATGGAGTGGGCGGTCTGGGCCAGGCTCTACGACTGGGCGGACCACCGGGCGGAGACGCAGCTCCTCGTCGTGGCCGTGGCCGAATACGTTCTGGCCGACCCCGACGGCACGCCGACCGCCCGGCGCAAGGCCGTCACCCGGCTTCGGCGGGTCGCGTCGACCTCGAAGGACCTCTCGGTGCTCCGCGCGGTCCACGAGACCTACCGACAACTGGGCGCCGAGGAATCCGGACGGGATCTGCTGCTGTCCGAGGTGGTGCTGTGGAAGCTCGAACGCAAGGCTCCGCTGCCCGGAAAGATCGCGCTGTTGGCCCTGGCCACGGATCAGCACACGGCGGACCACCCGCTGCCCTGGCTGCTCCGCATCGACAACCAGGAGGTGCGCACCGCCGTGGACGACGGACTGCGCGAGCTGCTGTCGGACGCGGCCTTCGAGGCCGAGGCGGTGGAGGCGATCGCCAGGTGGCTGAAGGCCGCCGCCGGCGACATTCCGGCCTACCGGGTGGTCCTCGCACGCGCGGTGCCCCTGCTGAGGGGCCGTCCGTCGCGGACCGCGGGTGTCCATCTGATGCGCAGCATCGAGGGACTGGTCCTGCCCGACGGCACCAGCGTCGGGGACGACGTGTGGGACGCGCTCTCGGCCCCGTCCTAGCGGCGTGACGGCTCGCGGGCCGTCACGCCGCGGGTCGGGGTCAGGACAGCTCGACGCCCGGGTAGAGGGGGAAGTCGGCGAGGAGGTCGGCGGCGCGCTTGGCGACGGCCCCGGCGACGGCGGGGTCCAGGGCGTACTGGGCCTTGGACGGGACGCCGGCGGCGGTGGTGGCCGGGGTGGTGGCGCGCAGGACGGTGTCGATGAGGTCGGCGATCTCGTCCATCTCGGCGGTGCCGAGGCCGCGGGTGGTGAGCGCCGGGGTGCCGAGCCGCACGCCGGAGGTGTACCAGGCGCCGTTGGGGTCCTGCGGGACGGAGTTGCGGTTGGTGACGACGCCGGAGTCGAGCAGCGCGGCCTCGGCCTGGCGGCCGGTCAGGCCGTGGCCGGAGACGTCGGCGAGCACGAGGTGGTTGTCGGTGCCGCCGGTGACGAGCGTGCCGCCGCGGCGCAGCAGGCCCTCGGCGAGGGCCTGCGCGTTGTCGACGACCTGACGGGCGTAGGCGCGGAACTCGGGGCGGCGGGCCTCCGCGAAGGCGACCGCCTTGGCGGCCATGACGTGCGCGAGCGGGCCGCCGAGCACCAGCGGGCAGCCGCGGTCGACGTGCTCGGCGAGTTCGGTGGTGCACAGCACCGCGCCGCCGCGCGGGCCGCGCAGCGACTTGTGGGTGGTCGTGGTGACGATGTCGGCGTACGGCACCGGGTCGAAGTCGCCGGTGAGCACCTTGCCCGCGACCAGGCCGGCGAAGTGCGCCATGTCGACCATCAGGGTGGCGCCGACCTCGTCGGCGATCTCGCGCATCCTGCGGAAGTTCACCAGCCGCGGGTAGGCGGAGTAGCCGGCCACCAGGATCAGCGGGCGGAACTCGCGGGCGGTGGCGCGCAGCGCGTCGTAGTCGATCAGGCCGGTGACCGGGTCGGTGCCGTAGCTGCGCTGGTCGAACATCTTGCCGGAGATGTTGGGGCGGAAGCCGTGGGTGAGGTGGCCGCCGGTGTCCAGGGACATGCCGAGCATGCGCTGGTTGCCGAGCTCCCGGCGCAGCTCGGCCCAGTCCTGCTCGGTGAGGTCGTTGACGTTGCGGACCTCGGCGCGCTCCAGGGCGGGGCTCTCGACGCGCTGGGAGAGCACGGCCCAGAAGGCGGTGAGGTTGGCGTCGATGCCGGAGTGCGGCTGGACGTAGGCGTGGTCGGCGCCGAACAGGGCGCGGGCGTGCTCGGCGGCGACGGTCTCGACGGTGTCGACGTTGCGGCAGCCGGCGTAGAAGCGGCGGCCGGCGGTGCCCTCGGCGTACTTGTCGCTGAGCCAGTTGCCCATGGCGAGCAGGACGGCCGGGGAGGCGTAGTTCTCGCTGGCGATGAGCTTGAGCGAGGCGCGCTGGTCGTCGATCTCCCGGCCGATGGCGTCGGCGATCCGCGGTTCGACCTCGCGGACCACGTCGAGGGCGGAGCGGAAGGCGGTTTCGGCGGCGGGGGTCGCGGCCGTGTGCGGCTGCGGGGCCATGGCGGTCTCCTGGTGGGGAGGTCGGGAGGCCCAGGCGCTCGGCAACTGCGTCGTGTTCGGCACGGGGCCGCTTCCCGATGGTCGATTCCATCCGTGCGCGCCAGTCGCGGCCCGCCGGAATCGTACCAATGCCGGGCGGTCTGTGGCGGAGATCTCACCATACGGGACGGTGGCGGACATGACACGCCTTTTGCCCCGGTATGCCCGGCCCAGTGCTACGGCAGTATTGCGGCGGAATGAAACCGCAACAATTCCCGAAACAAAGTACTCGAAGTACCCCGGCGACGCCTTCGGAATGATTTGCGAGAAGTCCCCGGGATCCGATCTGATGACGCCCGTCGGCCTTCCGGGAAACCCCCGGAGCGGCCGCTCGGAAATGCACGTCGGCGCCCCCTGAACCGCAGGGGGCGCAGAATTCGGGGAGTACGCCTCTCATGGCCGTGGTCGAACAAGTCGCCGCACCGGACGCCCCGGCGCCGTCCCCGGCGCCCGTCCCGACGAGCCTGCTGCGCCGCGTCTGCCGCGACCGCACCGGGGCCGTCGCGCTCGGCGTCGTGGTGTTCTTCCTGCTGATCGCCGTGGCGGCCCCGCTGATCGCCGCGCTGTACGGCAAGAGCCCCACCGAGCACTACGGCCAGAACGTTCCGGGCCTGCTCAGCGACGGCGGCCTGCCGATCGCACCGAACGGCGGCATCTCCGGCGAGTACTGGTTCGGCCTGGAGCCCGGCCTCGGGCGCGACGTGTTCACCCAGCTGCTGTACGGCATCCGCACCTCGCTGCTGATCGCCTTCGCCTCGGCCGCCGTGACCACCACCCTCGGGGTGCTGGCCGGGGTCGCGGTGGGCTACCTCGGCGGGGTGACCGACCGGCTCTTCGGTTTCCTGTCGAACGTCCTGCTGGCCTTTCCGACGCTGCTCCTGCTGCTCGCGCTCAGCCCGGTGATCCAGTCCCGGCTGGTCGATCCGGGCACCGCGGAACCGGAGTGGATGCAGTTCCTGGTGCTCGTCCTGGTCTTCTCCGCGTTCGGCTGGATTCCGCTCGCGCTTTCCCTGCGGGCCGCCGTCCGGTCGCTCCGCGAAAGGGATTTCGTGCAGTCCGCCCGGGCGCTCGGCGCCGGCGGATTCCATATCGTCTTCCGGGAACTCCTGCCGAATGTCCGGGCGCAGCTGCTGGTGCACGCCACCATGGCGGTGCCGACCTTCGTCGCCTCCGAGGCGGTGCTGTCCTTCCTCGGCGTGGGCGTCAACGAGCCGGTCCCGGACTGGGGCCGGATGATCTCCCGCGGCTCCGAGGTCTTCCAGGCCGACCCGACCTACATGTTCTTCCCGGGCCTCGCGCTGCTGGCCTTCGTGCTCGCCTTCAACCTGCTCGGCGACGCCGTCCGGGACGCCCTGGACCCGCGCGCCGCGCGCTGAGGCCTCCTCCCGAAACCTCCCTCGTTCACACCGTTCACCCGACCCGCCCCGGAGCTCCCGGGGCAAGGAGAGATTCGCCATGCGCTGGATCAGACCGTCCCTCGCCGTCGTCGCGACCGCCCTGCTGGCGACGTCCTGCTCGGCCGGCGCGGGCACCACCGGCAGCGGCCCGAGCGCCGCCGCCAAGGACAGCTCGCCGCTGACCGCCGCGCTCGGCACCGAGCAGGAGAGCGCCGGCCCGGCCCCCGCCGTCCCCGGCGCCCGCCCGGGCGGCACGGTGAACGTCTACAACGCCACCGACTTCCGCCACCTGGACCCGCAGAAGGTGTACGCGGGCGCCACCTACAACACCTCGCTGCTGTGGGGCCGCCAGCTGACCCAGTACCAGGTGGTTGACGGCAAGGCCAAGCTGGTCGGCGACCTCGCCACCGACACCGGCACCTCCACCGACGGCGGCCGCACCTGGACGTACAAGCTGAAGGAGGGCGTGGCCTGGGAGGACGGCCAGCCGATCACCTCCCAGCAGGTCAAGTACGGCATCGAGCGCTCCTTCGGCAAGGGCTACGAGGTCGGCCCGCCGTACTGGCCGCAGTGGCTCACCGGCGAGGCCAGCTACGACGACGCCCGCAAGAAGTACGGCGGCCCGCAGGACGGCGACCTCGCCGCGATCGAGACGCCGGACGAGCGCACCGTCGTCTTCCACTTCCCGCAGCCGCAGGCCGACGTGCCGTACATGGCCGCGCAGTCCTCCTCCTCGCCGGTGCGCAAGGACAAGGACACCGGCGTCGACTACGACCGCCAGCCGTTCGCCACCGGCCCGTACCGGATCGTCGAGCACGTCCAGAACACCCGGCTGGTGCTGGAGCGCAACCCGAACTGGAAGGCGGAGACCGACCCGATCCGCAACCAGTACCCGGAGAAGTTCGTCTTCAGCTTCGGCAAGGAGGCGCTCAACATCAACCAGGAGATCCTCTCCGGTCGCGACGGCGGCGCCGACGCCACCACGGTCTCCACCCCGCTCTCCCCCGAGCTGTACCAGACCGTGGACACCGACCCGAAGGCCAAGGAACTGGTCACCTCCGGCCGGCGGGGCGCCTTCGTCACCTACCTCATGGTCAACAACGAGCGGGTGAACGACGTCGAGGTCCGCCGGGCCCTCAACCTCGCCTACCCGCGCCAGCAGGCCCGCCAGGTCCAGGGCGGCAGCCGGGTCGGCGAGTTCGCCAGCACGCTCAGCTCGCCCGCCCTGGTCGACTGGCAGAAGTACGACCTGAACCCGGCGAAGCCGGAGGGCGACCCGGAGGCCGCCAAGGCCGCGCTGGCCAAGGCCAAGCAGCCGCCCGCGCCGCTCACCTACGCGTACGCCAACACGCCCGACGGGCAGCGGGTCGCCCAGGTGCTGGTCGACGGCTTCGCCAAGGCCGGCATCACGGTCGTGCCCAAGCCGGTCGACGCCAAGGCCCTGCTGGACGAGGCGCACCGCGCCGACTCCCCGTACGACCTGTGGGAGGAGACCACCTCGGTCGACTGGCCGACGCCCTCCACCCTGATCCCGTTCTCCTTCGACGGCCGTGCCAACGCCGACCTCAACTCCGCCCGCTACCGCAACGGCGAGGTGGACAAGGAGATCGACCGGATCAACCAGATCGGCGAGCCGCACGCCAAGGCCAAGGAGCTGTACGCCCTGGAGCAGACGGTGATGAAGGACCTGCCGGTGCTGCCGTGGGTCTACCCGAACGTCGACCAGCTGCACGGTGCCAACGTCGGCGGCTCGTTCATCCACCCGATCTACGGGTCGGTCAGCCTCGCCTGGCTCTACCTGAAGTCCTGACGCCCCGAAGTCCCCGGACGGTCCCGCCGCGCGCCTCCCCCGAGGAGCGCGCGGCGGGGCCACCACCCCGACGCCCCCCGACCCCGGACCGGCCACCATGCTCTCCTTCGCCCTGCGGCGGATCCTCCAGGCGCTCGCCGTCCTGGCCGCCGTCTCCGCCGCCGCCTTCGCCCTCTTCTACGCCGGCCCCGCCGACCCCGCGCGCGCCGCCTGCGGCCCGCGCTGCGACACCGGCCAGGTCGCGGCGGTCCGCACGAGCATGGGCCTGGACCAGCCGCTGCTCGCCCAGTACACCGACTACCTCACCGGGATCGTCGCCGGCCGGGACGTCCAGGACGTCGACGGCTCCACCCGCCACTGCGACGCGCCCTGCCTCGGCTACTCCTACCGGCTGCACCAGCCGGTCACCGAGGCGCTGGCCGACCACCTGCCGGTGACCGTCTCGCTGGCGGCGGGCGCGCTGGCCGTGCTGGTGCTGTTCGGGCTCGGCACCGGCTTCGTCGCCGCGCTGCGGCACGGCACCCGCACCGACAAGCTGCTGTCCGGCTTCACGCTGGTCGGCGCCAGCGTGCAGATCTACTTCCTCGGCTACGTCGCGCAGTGGGGGCTCGTCTACACCACCGGACTGCTGCCGCTGCCCTCCTACACCCCGCCGGCCACCGACCCCGTCGCCTGGGCGGGCGGTCTGCTGCTGCCCTGGATCGTCCTCGGCTTCGTCAACTCGGCGGTGTTCGCCCGGCTCACGCGCTCCCAGCTGCTGGAGACGATGAACGAGGAGTACGTGCGCACCGCCCGCGGCAAGGGCCTCGGCCGGCTGCGCACCCACCTCAAGTACACCTCGCGCGGCGCCGCCGGACCGCTGGTGCAGCTGCTCGGCCTGGAGGCGGGCGCCCTGCTCGGCGGCGCGGTGATCACCGAGACGGTGTTCGGGCTGAACGGCGTGGGCCGCTTCGCCCTGGAGGCCGTCGAGGGGCAGGACCTGCCGGCCGTGGTCGGCGCCGTCCTGCTGGCCGCCTGCTTCGTCGTGCTGTTCGTCGCGCTGGCCGACCTCGCGGTGGCCTGGCTCGACCCGCGCATCCGCCTCGGCTGACCGTCCCCGCCGCCCCCTTCTGGAGCCCCACCGTGAACCCCTCCCCCGCCGCCGCCCCCGGGCACCGCGCCGAGCAGCACGCCGACCAGCACGCCGAGCCGGCGGTGCTCAGCGTCCGGGACCTGTCCGTCACTTTCGCCGACCCGCGCGGCGGCGCGCCCGTCGCCGCCGTGCGCGGGCTCTCCTTCGACCTCGCCCGCGGCGAGGTGCTCGGCCTGGTCGGCGAGTCCGGCTCCGGCAAGTCCGCCACCGGGCTCGCCGTGCTCGGCCTGCACGACCCCCGCACCACCACCGTCACCGGCTCGATCCGGCTGGCCGGGCAGGAGCTGGTGGGCGCCGGGGAACCGGTGCTGCGACGGGTGCGCGGCGGGCGGGTGGCGCTGGTCTTCCAGGACGCGCTGACCTCGCTCAGCCCCTTCCACGGCGTCGATGCGCAGCTCGCCGAGATGTACCGGCTGCACCACCCCGACGCGGGCCGGGCCGAGGCCCGCCGGCGGGCGGCGGCGATGCTCGACCGGGTCGGCATCCCGGCCGCCCGGGTCCGCGACTACCCGCACCAGTTCTCCGGCGGCATGCGCCAGCGCGTGATGATCGCGATGGCGCTGATGAACGACCCCGACGTGCTGATCGCCGACGAGCCGACCACCGCGCTCGACGCCCGCGTCCAGCGCCAGGTGCTGGACCTGCTGGGCGAGCTGCAGCGCGAGCACGGCACCGCGGTGCTGCTGGTCAGCCACGACCTCGGGGTGGTCGCCGGCACCACGGACCGCACCCTGGTGCTGCGCGGCGGCCGGCCGGTGGAGAGCGCGCCGACCGCCACCCTGCTGGCCGCGCCCCGCGAGCCGTACACCCGGGCCCTGGTGGGCGCCGCGCTCACCCTGGACTCGGTCCCGGGCACGCCGCTGCCGACCGTCGACGACCCGTCGCCCGCGCCCCGGACCGCCGCCCGCACCGGGCCGTCCGACGCGGTGGCCGGCGCGCCGCCCGCGCCGGACCGCCACTGGCTGGTCGAGGTCGAGGACCTCGCCGTGCACTTCCCCGGCCGCCGCCGCGGCCTGGCCCTGCCGGGGCGCGGGCGGCCCGCACCGGTGCGCGCGGTCGAGGGCGTCAGCCTGCGCATCGCCCCCGGCGAGACGCTCGGCCTGGTCGGCGAGTCCGGCTCCGGCAAGTCCACCACCTCCCGGGTGCTGGCCGGCCTCCAGGCCGCCACCGCCGGCACCGTCCGCTACGACGGCGTCGACGCCACCGCCCCCGACCGGGCGCTGCGGCGACGGCTCGCCAAGGAGGTCCAGCTGGTCTTCCAGGACCCGTACGCCTCGCTCAACCCGCGCCGCACCGTCGCCCAGACCCTGGACACCCCGCTGCGGCTGCACACCGCGCTGGACGCCGGGCAGCGGCGCGCCCGCTCCGCCGAACTGCTGGAGCAGGTCGGCCTGCCGGCCGCCCACCTGGACCGCTACCCGCACGAGTTCTCCGGCGGCCAGCGCCAGCGGATCGGCATCGCCCGGGCGCTCGCCCCCGAACCGCGGCTGATCATCGCCGACGAACCGGTCTCCGCCCTGGACGTCTCGGTCCAGGCGCAGGTGCTCAACCTGCTGATGGAGCTGCGCGAACGCCTCGGCGTCGCCTTCCTGTTCGTCTCCCACGACCTCGCGGTGGTGCGCCACTTCTGCGACCGCGTCGCCGTGATGCACCGCGGCCGCCTGGTCGAGTCCACCGACCGCGACCGGCTCTTCGCCGCGCCGCACACCGACTACACCCGGGAGCTGCTCGCCGCCGCGCACCAGCCAGGAGCTGTCCGGTACTCCGGTGAGAGTTCTCCCTTGGGCCCCGCTCACCAGGTCACGGGCAGTGACCGCATCCCATAGATGAACGACTCGGTACGGAACTCGCGCTCGCCGGCCGGCCGCAGCCCCGGCAGCCGGCGGAACAGCGTCTCCAGGGCGATCTGGAGTTCGGCGCGGGCCAGCGGCTGGCCCAGGCACTGGTGCACGCCGAAGCCGAAGGCCAGTTGCCGCCGGGCGTCCCGGTCCAGGTCCAGCTCGTCCGTCGCCCGATGGCCGGCGCCGCCGAACACCGCCTCGTCCCGGTTGGCGGTGGAGAGCATCGCCATCACGCCCTCCCCGGCCCGGACGGTGACGCCGCCCAGCTCCACGTCCTCCAGCGCCACCCGGGGCAGGCCGGTGTGCACGATGGTCAGCAGCCGCAACAGCTCCTCCACCGCGCCCGGCAGGGTGGCCGGGTCGGCCAGGCCGGAGATCTGCTCGGGGTGCTCCAGCAGCAGCGCGGTCGACAGCGAGATCATGTTCGCGGTCGTCTCGTGCCCGGCGATCAGCAGCAGCACGCCCATGCCGGCCACGTCGTCCGGGGTCAGGTCGTCCCGCGCCGCGAGTCGGCTGAGGACGTCGTCCTCCGGCTGTGCGCGCTTGCGGGCCGTCAGGTCACGCAGGTAGTCCCGGACCTCCTCCTGGGCCTCCCGGAGCTGCTCCACGGTGCTCTCCTGGTTGAGCATCGTGCGGCTCAGGCGCTGGAAGCGGTCGTGGTCCTCGTACGGCACGCCGAGCAGCAGGCAGATCACCAGCGAGGGCACCGGCAGCGCGAAGTCGGTGACCAGGTCGGCCGTGGTCCGGCCCGCGGTCATCCGGTCCAGTGCCTCGTCCACGATCCGCTGGATCTCCGGGCGCAGCGCCTCCACCCGCTTGACCAGGAACTCCCCGGTGAGCATGCGGCGCTGGCGGGCGTGCTCGGGGTCGTCGAGCCGCAGGAAGTCCGGATTGTCGGTGATCAGCTCGCGAGCCCCGGCGACCAGCAGCGGGAAGGCCGGGTGGCGTATGTCGGCACTGAACCGGCGGTCGGACAGCACGGTGCGGACCTCGGCGAAGCCGGTGACCAGCCAGCAGAGGTCGCCGTCGGGCAGCTCGGCCCTGGTCACCGGCCCGGTGGCGGCGGCCTCGGAGTACGCGGACGGCGGGCCGAACGGGCAGCCGCCGGAGTGCCGGGCCGGCAGTGGGAGGACGGGGGTGGTGGGTGCGGTGGTCAAGGCGGGGGTCTCCTCACGTCGTGGGTGTTCTCGTGGGGTTCGGGGCCCGGGAAGGTTCCCGGCGGCCCGCGGGGCCGGCGGCGGGGGCCGTCAGGCCCCGGTCCGCGCGGGCTCGTCCCCGGTGACGGTGATCGCCCGGCCCGGGCAGAGCTCGGAGGCGAGTCTCACGTCGTCGAACTGCTCGGGCAGCAAGACGGTCCGACGAAGCCTCACGAGACTGTCCCGGTCGTCCTGGTCGAAGACCGCGGGGGCGTTCGTCACGCACATGCCGGAGCTGCAGCAACGGTCCCGGTCGACACTCACCTGCATGTCGGGCACCTTTCGCCAGGGCGGCGCCGACTGCCCGGCGGCCGCCTCTCGTTGTCACGGTCAACCTAGCCATCGCCGATCCGTTCACGGAGGGGCCCGGTGGCCGGATCGAGAATGGCTGGTTCGGCCCCTGTGCGTGAACTCCATTGCGGCGCACTGCGTTTCAACTCGCGGCACTTTGCCGGACGGGTCGGCGGACCCGACCGCACGGACGGCCCCGCAAGCCTTCAGTGGTGGCCAACTCCCGTACGGAGGGCACCGTTTCGTCCTCGGCGGCGCTCTTGTCCGGCCGGTGGCGCACCACCCGGGCGAATCGCAGGACCGGCCCGCCGGGGTAGCGGGGGCTGCCCTGCGGGGTAACCGGGGCTGCCCCGCAGGGCCGGCCCGGCGGGGCAGCGGGGGCTGCGCTGGAGGCCGTCGAAGGCGACCTCGACCAGTTCCGGCCGGACCAGCGCCGTCCGGACGTCCCGCCCGGTCTCCCGGGCGAGCAACCCGGCGGGCCGACCGGCCGGCCGGTCAGCCGGCGGGCCCCGGCGCCGCCGGCCCTGCGCCGGCCACTTCGCGGCTTCGGCTGCGCGCCCGGCACCCGGCGGGTTAGCGTGCTGCGTCCGACCGTTGCGCCTGAACTCCGTTGTGATTGCCGGGAACGACCAGCCGGGGGAGACGTGTCCGAGGAACTGCTGCTCGCGAGGATCAACCACGGCTTCGACCACCTCGACGCCGACGGGGACGGCCTGCTGACCGAGCACGACCACGTGCTGATGGGCCATGCGGTGGCCCGCTCGCTGGGCCACGCCGAGGGCTCGCGCGCCGAGCAGCGGATCGTCGCCGCCTACCTCGCCATCTGGCGGGACCTGCACGTCTCCCACCTGCCGATCGGGACCACCGCGATCAGCCGCCGGCAGTTCGTCGCCTCCACCCGCGCGCTCGCCGACGACCCGGTGGCCGCGCGGACCGTGTTCGGGGCGCTCGCCGAGGCCTTCCTGGCCATCGCCGACGTGGACGGCAGCGGGACGGTCGACGCGGGCGAGTTCTTCGTCTTCCAGCGCGGCCACTTCTCCGCGCTCTCCCGCGACGACGCGGACGAGGCGTTCCACCGGCTCGACCTGGACGGCGACGGCACGCTCTCCGCCGAGGAGTTCGTCTCCGGCCTGATCGAGTTCTGGACCAGCCGCGCCCCGCAGGCCCCCGGCCACTGGTGGGCCGGCCGCCCGCCCTACCTCGGCTGACCGGCCTCACCCGGCGGGCCGGCCCGCCCCGGCCGACCGGCCGTCACTCCTCCACGTCGTCCGGGAAGTCGCGCAGCGCGCGCACCTCGCGGGTCAGCAGCAGCGGCAGCAGGGAGAGCAGCGCCACCCCGGCGACCACCCAGAGCGCCGGACGCGTACCGACCGCCGACCCGAGCAGACCCCCGGCGGCAGCGCCCAGCGGCAGGGTGCCCCAGATGACGAAGCGCACCGAGGCGTTCATCCGGGCCAGCAGCGCCGCCGGGGTCACCGCCTGCCGCAGGCTCACCTGGGCGATGTTGTAGGCGGTGATGCCACAGGCCATCAGCCCGGCCGCCGCCGCCAGGGTGGGGACGGCCCGGCCCGGCTCGGCCGTGGCGAGCAGCAGCACGCCGAGGCAGGGCAGGAACCGGGAGGCCAGCAGCAGCCGGCCCAGGCCCAGCACCCGGACCAGCCGGGCGGTGAACAGCGCGCCGAGCAGGGCGCAGGCGTTGCCGAGCATCAGCGCGAGGCCGAGCCGGCCGGGTGAGAGCCCGAGGTCCCGCAGGGCGAAGGCGGGCAGCAGGGCGCTGAGCGCGCCGCCGAGCCCGGCCAGGTTGGCGACGGCGGTGGCCAGGGCGAGCGAGCGCAGGGCGCGGTGGCGCAGCACGAACCGCAGGCCCTCGGCGATCCGGGTGCGCATCCGTTCCGGCGCCGCGGGCGGTCGCGGGTCCGCCCCGGCGGCCGGGGCGGCGGCCGGCCTCGGGGGGCGGATCGCGCCGAGGAGCAGCGCCGAGACGAGGTAGCTGGCCGCGTCGGCGAGCAGGACCAGCGGGGCCGTCACCCACTGGAGCAGCAGGCCGGACAGGCCCGGTCCGGCGAGTTCGGCGGCCGAACGGGAGAACTCCAGGCGGCCGTTGGCGTCCGCGACCTGGCGGCGGCCGACGACCTCGGGCAGGAAGGCCTGGTCGGCGATGTCGAAGAAGACGGTGAACAGGCCGGTGACGAAGGCGACCGCGCAGAGCAGCGGCACGCTCAGCACGTCCAGCGCGTGGCCGAGCGGGACGGCGCCGAGCGCGACCGCCCGGCCCGCGTCCGCGGCCACCATCACCCGCCGCCGGTCCCAGCGGTCGAGCAGCGCGCCGGCGGGCAGGCCGACCAGCAGGAAGGGCAGGGTCTCGGCCGCCGAGACCAGGCCGAGCTGGCCGGGGGTCGCGCCGACGGTGGCGAGCGCGAGGACGGGCAGTACGAAGAGGCTCAGCTGGGTGCCGAACTGACTGACGGTGTGGGCGGACCAGAGGGCGGCGAAGTTCCGCTGCCGCCACAGGGCCGGTGGCGGGGCGGCCGAGGGGCCCGCCCCGGTGGCCGTCGCCGTCCGCGTGCTCGTCATACCGCTCCCCCGGTCCCGGCGCCGGCTCCCCCTCCGGGCCGGGCACCCGACGGATGGTAGTCGAATGATCCGCTCCGGCGCGGGCACTCGGCGGATCCCGGACCGGGGCCGGGGCGTGCGCGGCGGGCGCCACCCTGAGCACCCTGCTCGCCACCTGGTCCGGCCCCGCGGACCGAGGCCGCCCGCGTAGGCTGGCGGGCATGCTCCTGTGGATCAACGGCCCGTTCGGCGGCGGCAAGACGCAGGTCGCGCACGAGTTGCTGCGCCGGCTGCCCGGCAGTGTCGTCTGCGACCCGGAGGAGGTCGGCTTCGGTCTGCACCGGATGACCCCGAAGCCGCTGCGCGGCGACTTCCGGGACCTGCCGGCCTGGCGCCAGGGCGTGTTCGAGGTGCTGGATCGCACGCTCGCCGGCCACCGGGGCACGGTGATCGTCCCGATGACGGTCACCGAGCCCGGGCACTTCGCCGAGACGGTCGGCCGGCTGCGCGAACGCGGCCACGACGTACGGCACTTCGCGCTGCTCGCGGAGCGCGAGGTGGTGCTGCGGCGGCTGCGCGAGCGCGGCGGCGGCCGGGCCGTCCAGCTGATCGCCGGCAAGGAGGCGCCGCTGCGCCGGGAGTCCTTCGCGGTCACCCGACTGGACCACTGCCTGGAGCGGCTGAGCGGCCCCGCGTTCGGCGAGCACGTGCGGACCGACCGGCTGACCGTCTCCGAGGTCGCCGGCCGCCTCGCCGCCTCCGCCGGCCTGGCGCTCGCCCCCGACACCGACGGCCCGCTGCGCGCCCGGCTGCGCCGCGCCGCCGTCGGCGCGCGCCACATCCGCTTCGTCTGAGAGGACGGCGACACACCGTGCGACGGTTCATCCTCACCGGCACCCCGGGGTCCGGGAAGACCACGCTCCTCGAGGAGTTGGCGCGGCGCGGCCACGACGTCGTGCGGGAGGCCGCGACCGACGTGATCGCCCGGCGGCAGGCCGCCGGGGAGGCGGCGCCGTGGGAGCGGGCCGGCTTCGTCGACGAGGTGGCGGGCGTGCAGCGGGCCCGCGCTGCGGCGGGGCCGTCGGCCGCGGCCGGGGCGGTCCGGTTCCACGACCGCTCCCCGGTCTGCACCGAGGCGCTCAGGATCTTCCTCGGCCGCCCCGCCTCGCCCGCGCTCACCGCGGAACTGGACCGGATCGGGACCGAGGCCACCTACCGGCGCGAGGTGTTCTTCGTCCGCGGGCTCGGCTTCGTCGAGCGGACCGCCGCCCGCCGGATCTCGCTCGCGGACGCGCTCGCCTTCGAGCGGCTGCACGAGGAGGTCTACCGGGCACGTGGCTACCGGCTGATCGAGGTTCCGGCGGCGGCGGTGTCCGCGCGGGCGGACCTGGTCGAGGCGGCGGTGCGGGAGATGCTCCCGGAGGTCTGATCAGGCCTCCGGGACGGTGCGGGCGACCAGGGTGTCGACCAGGGCCGGGAGGGCGTCGGGACCGAGCACGCCGGGCAGGGTGAGGTGTTCGACGAGCAGGCCGGTCATCGCGAGGTAGAGGACGACGACGGTCTCGCGGTCGCCGGGCAGGCCCTCGTCCAGGTGGTAGGCGATGTTGGCGTCCAGCTGCTCGCGGACGGTGGCGGTGAGCCGGGCGCGCACGTCCGGGCGGCGGGTGGCCTCCAGGCGCAGTTCCAGCAGCGCGAGGTAGCCGGAGCGGTCGGCGTCGATGCGCCGCACCAGGTCGTGCATCAGGGCGGTGACCAGGGCCCGGTCACGGGGCGCGCGCAGCAGCTCGCCGATGATCACCGGGTCGGGGGTGAGCCGGTGGTGCACGTGCCGGGCGGTCTGGTCGAGCAGGTCCTCGCGGCCGGTGAAGTAGTTGGACGCGGTACCGGCCGGGACGCCCGCCCGCAGGTCCACGGCGCGGAAGGTGAGTCCGCGCGCCCCCTGCTCGGCGAGGACGTCGACGGCCGCGTCGGTGAGCGCGGCACGGCGGGCGGGGTTCTGGGCCATCGCTGAAGCTCCCTCAGGAAATCTCTTGCAACCACTACAGACGAAGTACTATAACTGTCGTGGTTGATCGATCCGAACGGAGTCGGTCCGACCGAAGTCGATCCGAACAAAGGACATGGATGCGAAAGCTCACGTACTACGTCGGCACCACCGTCGACGGCTTCATCGCCGCCCCGGACGGCGACTACCAGTTCCTCATGCCGTACGTCGGCGGGGAATTCCTCTCCCACCTGTGCACCGAGTACCCGGAGACGGTGCCGACCCCCGGCCGGGCCGCGCTGGGGATCGCCGAGGCGCCCAACCGGCGCTTCGACACCGTGGTCATGGGCCGCGGCACCTACGAGCCGGGGCTGGCCGTGGGCCTCACCAGCCCCTACGCCCACCTGCGGCAGATCGTCTTCTCACGCGGCCTGGGCGAGAGCCCCGACCCCGCCGTGGAGGTCACCGCGGCCGACCCGCTGGACGTGGTGCGGGAGCTCAAGCGGCAGGACGGCCTCGGCATCTGGCTCTGCGGCGGCGGCGAGCTGGCCGGCCGGCTGCTGCCGGAGATCGACGAGCTGATCGTCAAGCAGTCCCCGGTGGCGATCGGCGCCGGGGTGCCGCTGTTCCGCGCGGGCTTCGCCCCGCACACCTTCACCCTCACGGACTCCCGGGTCTTCCCCAACGGGGTCACCGTGCGGACCTTCGGGCGGACGGGCGCGCCGACAGCCGGCTGACGCTCACCACCAGGCAGACGCCCGCGACCACGATCGCCCCACCCAGCAGGGTGGGGCCGGTCAGCGGCTCGGCCAGCACCAGCCGGCCCAGCAGCACGGCCACCACCGGGTTCACATAGGCGTAGGTGGCGACCAGGGTGAGCGGGGCCGAGCGCAGCAGCCAGGCGTACGCGGTGAAGGCGACCAGCGAGCCGAACACCACCAGGAAGCCCAGCGCCAGCCAGGAGCGGGTGGAGATGTCGCCGGGGTGCAGGCCGTGCTGCTCCCCGCGGGCCAGTCCGATCAGCGCGTTGCCGAGCCCGCCGGCCAGCATCTGGTAGGCGCTGGCGGCGAGGACGTTGGCGGGCATCCGGATGCGCTTGGACGCGAAGGAGCCGAACGCCCAGGTGAGGGTGCCGCAGAGGATCGCGACCACCCCGGCGGGCGCGATGTCCCCGCCGACCGCGGGGACGGACAGCACGGCCAGGCCGACCAGTCCGAGCAGCACCCCGGCCAGCTCGGCCGGCTTCGGCCGGTCACCGCCCGCCGCCGTCAGCAGCACCATCCACAGCGGTACGGCGGCGACCAGCAGCGCGGCCAGGCCCGAGGGGACCCAGGTCTCGCCGAGCACCACCAGACCGTTGCCGCCGGTCAGCAGCAGGCCGCCGACCAGGGCCGAGGAGCCCAGCTGCCGCCGGTCCACCCGCAGGCCGGAGCGGCCGTGGCGGACGGCGACGAACCCGGCGAGCAGCAGTCCGGCGGTCAGGAAGCGCGCGGCGGCGGAGAGGAAGGACGGCATCGTCTCGACCGTGATCCGGATCGCCAGGTACGTCGAGCCCCACACCACGTAGACGACGGCCAGCGCCACCCACACGCCCGCCCCGAGCCGCGCCGCGGCGGGAGCGGGGCCGGCGGGCGGGGCGTCCGCGGGCGCGGCCGGTCCGCGCTCGGCGGGAGCTGTCACGGGTGTCCCCCTTGGACGGTGCTGGCAGGTGTACCCGCCATGACACCGCATCGGGCACCCCGCGCGCCAGTGGGTATCACCGAACGGGCACCATCGACGTTTCCACCGGCCCCCCGTTCGAGGAGGAACCCCCGTGCCCGCCGCACCCGCCGCCCTGCCCTTCTTCGTCTACGGCACCCTGCTCACCGGGGAGCGCAACCACGCCGCCTTCCTCGCCGGCCGGTGCGCCGAGGTGCGGGCGGCGGTGCTGGAGGGCGCGGCGCTGCACGAAGGGCCCGGGTTCCCCTACGCCGTACCGGACCCCGCGCCGGGGCGGCGGATCAGCGGCGAGCTGGTCACCGTCCACCCGGCCGCCTACCCGCGGGCGCTCGCGGCGCTGGACCGGCTGGAGGACTGCCGGCCGGACGGCCTCGGCGCGTACGTGCGCGAGCGGCTCACCGTCCGGACGGCGGACGGCGCGACGGCGGACGCCTGGGTGTACCTGGCCGGACCGGCCGCCGCCGCCCGGCTGCGCGCCCGCCCGGCGCTGATCGCCTCCGGCGACTGGCGCCGGCGCTGAGAACGCGGCCCGGGGGCGCGGGCCCGGCGGACCCGCGCCCCCGGCGGCGGGAGCGGCGGAGGACGGCAGGGCGCCGTCAGGCCTTGCCGACGCCCTTGGCGATCCGGTCGCCCAGCGCCTTGTCGACATTGCGCCAGTACTGCACCGCCCGCTCCAGCACCGGATCGCTCACCCCGCCCTGGAGGTGCCCGACGATGTTGGAGACCAGCCGGTCGCGCTGCGCGTCGTCCAGCACCTTGCGCACCATGGTGCCCGCCTGCCCCCAGTCGTCGTCCTCCCTGTGCAGCGAGTACGCCTCGCGCACCATGTCGCCCGAGCTGTGCCAGCCGGCCGACGGGTCGTCGTAGCGCCGGGGGTCCGCGGCCGGCCCGCCGTAGGAGTTGGGCGCGTAGGGCCTCGCCGTCCGCGCCGGGTCGAAGCGCATCGGCCCGTCCTTGGCGTAGGAGTGCGCCGGCACGTGCGGGCGGTTCGGCGGCAGCTGCGCGTAGTTGGGGCCGATCCGGTACCGGTGGGTGTCCGGGTAGGAGAAGATCCGGCCGAGCAGCATCTTGTCCGGCGAGACGCTGATGCCCGGCACCAGGTTGGCCGGCTCGAAGGCGGCCTGCTCGATGTGGACGAAGTAGTCCTCCGGGTTGCGGTTCAGCGTCATCGTCCCGACCCGGATCAGCGGGTAGTCGCCGTGCGGCCAGACCTTGGTCAGGTCGAAGGGGTTGAAGCGGTAGTCGGGCGCCTCGTCGAACGGCATGACCTGCACGTACAGCGTCCAGGACGGCGGGTTGCCGCCCTCGATGGCCTCCCAGAGGTCCTGCCGGTGCAGGTCGGGGTCCGAGCCGGCCAGCCGGTCGGCGTCCGCCTGGGTGAGGAAGTCGATGCCCTGGTCGGTCTTGAAGTGGTACTTCACCCAGAACCGCTCGCCGCCCCCGTTGACCCACAGATAGGTGTGCGAGCCGTACCCGTTCATGTGCCGGTACGACTTCGGGATGCCCCGGTCGCCCATCAGCCAGGTGACCATGTGGGCGGACTCCGGCGAGAGCGTCCAGAAGTCCCACTGCATGTCGTGGTCGCGCAGACCGTTGTCCGGGCGGCGCTTCTGCGAGCGGATGAAGTCCTGGAACTTGATGGTGTCGCGGACGAAGAAGACCGGCGTGTTGTTGCCGACCAGGTCGTAGTTGCCGTCCTCGGTGTAGAACTTCAGCGCGAAGCCGCGCGGGTCGCGCCAGGTGTCCGGGCTGCCCTGCTCGCCCGCCACGGTCGAGAAACGGGCCAGCATCTCGGTCCGCCGGCCCGGCTGGAACAGGGTCGCCCTGGTGAACCGGCTGACGTCCTCCGTCGTCTCGAAGACGCCGTACGCCCCGGCCCCCTTGGCGTGCACCACCCGCTCCGGCACCCGCTCCCGGTTGAACTGGGCCATCTTCTCGATCAGGTAGTGGTCGTGGAGCAGGATCGGGCCGTCCCTGCCCACCGTGAGCGAGTTGTCGTCGCTCGGCACCGGGACGCCGGCGTTGTTGGTGGTGTACGGGACCGCTGACTCGGACATGCTGTCCTCCGTTGCGTGCTGAGGTCCCCCCGGAGGTGTTCCCGGCACGACGCTAACCCGCTGCGACCGGGCCCGCACCCTGGCTCACCGGCCGCCGGATACCGCCAGGTAGGCTGCCCACACCCTGGTCCCCGGCCCGCCGGCGATCAGCCGCCGAGCCGACGACGACCCGGCGACGACCCACCGCCGACCCGCCCCGAGGAGCCCACCGGTGCCCCAGCAGCCACCCCCGATCACCGTCGTCGGGATCGGGGCCGACGGCTGGCCCGGGCTCGCCGGCACCGCCCGCGCCGCGCTGCGGGCGGCCGGCGCCGTGATCGGCGGCCCCCGGCAGCTCGACCTGCTGCCCGCGGACGAGGTGGCCGCCGAACGGGTGCCGTGGCCGTCCCCGCTGCGCCCGGCCGTGGCCGGACTGCTCGACCGCTACGCCGGACGCCCGCTCGCCGTACTGGCCAGCGGCGACCCGATGTTCTACGGCATCGGCCGCACCCTCGCCGAGACCGCCGGACCCGAGCGGCTGCGCGTCCTGCCGCACCCCTCCTCCGTCGCGTACGCCTGCGCCCGGCTCGGCTGGCCGCTGGAGGCCACCGAGGTGGTCAGCCTGGTCGGCCGCCCGCTCGACACCCTGCGGCTCGCCCTCAACCCCGGGCGCCGGCTGCTCGTGCTCAGCGCGGGCGCCGCCACCCCGGCCGCCGTCGCCGGGCTGCTCTCCGCGAGCGGCCACGGCGCCGCCCGGCTGCACGTCCTCGAACAGCTCGGCGGCCCCGGCGAACGGCTCCTCGACGGCCCCGCCGACGGCTGGCCGCACCCGCCCGGCGACCCGCTCAACGTGATCGCCGTCGAGCTCCCCGCCGACGGCCCGCGCACCCCCGTCGTCCCCGGTCTGCCCGACGGCGCCTACGAGAGCGACGGCCAGCTGACCAAGCGGCACGTGCGCGCCGCCACCCTGGCCACCCTGGCGCCCGTCCCCGGCGAACTGCTCTGGGACGTCGGCGGCGGCTCCGGCTCGATCGCGATCGAGTGGCTGCGGGCCCACCGCGACAACCGGGCCGTCACCGTGGAACGCGACCCGGTGCGGGCCGAGCGGATCGCCCGCAACGCCGCCGCGCTCGGCGTGCCCCGGCTGCGGGTGGTCACCGGCGCCGCCCCGCGGGCGCTGGCCGGGCTGGCCGCGCCCGACGCGGTGTTCATCGGCGGCGGGCTCACCGCGCCCGGTCTGCTGGACGCCTGCTGGGCGGCGCTGGCGCCCGGCGGCCGGCTGGTCGCCAACACGGTGACCCTGGAGTCGGAAGCACTGCTCACCGACCGGTACCGGCGGCACGGCGGGGAGCTGCTGCGGCTCACCGTGGCGCACGCCGTCCCGGTCGGCGGCTTCACCGGCTGGCGCCAGGCGATGCCGGTCACCCAGTGGTCCGTCGTCAAGCCCGCCACCGCGCCCGCGCCCCCCACCTCCGAGGAGAACGCCCCGTGACCGTCCACTTCATCGGGGCCGGCCCCGGCGCCGCCGACCTCATCACCCTGCGCGGCCAGCGGATCCTCGCCCGCGCCGAGGTCTGCCTGTACGCCGGCAGCCTGGTGCCGCGCGAGCTGCTCGCCGAGTGCCCGCCGGGCGCCCGGCTGGTCGACACCGCCAACCTCACCCTCGACGCGATCACCGACGAGCTGGTCCGCGCGCACGCCGCCGGACAGGACGTCGCCCGGCTGCACTCCGGCGACCCGTCGGTGTTCAGCGCCGTCGCCGAGCAGATGCGCCGGCTCGACGCGGCCGGGGTGCCGTACGAGGTGGTGCCCGGCGTGCCGGCCTTCGCCGCCGCGGCGGCGGCGCTCAAGCGCGAACTGACCGTGCCGACGGTGGGCCAGACCGTCATCCTCACCCGGATCGCCAAGCGTGCCACCCCGATGCCGCCGGGCGAGGACCTCGCCACCCTCGGCCGCAGCGGCGCCCTGCTGGTGCTGCACCTGGCCGCCGGGTACGTGGACGACGTGGTCGAGCAGCTGCTGCCGCACTACGGCGCCGACTGCCCGGCCGCCGTGGTCGCGATGGCCAGCCGGCCGGACGAGCTGGTGCTGCGCGGCACCGTCGGTGACATCGCCGGACAGGTGAAGGCGGCGGGCGTGGTCCGCACCGCGGTGATCCTCGTCGGGCGCACGCTCGGCGCCGGGCAGTTCCGCGACAGCCACCTCTACTCCGCGGACCGCGAGCGCCCGCACGAGCCCTGCGGCGCGTGAGCGGGGGAATCGCCCGATGACGCACGTCCTCCTCCTCGGCGGCACCACCGAGGCCCGTGCCCTCGCCTCCGCGTTGGCGGCCGGGCGGCCCGCCGTGCGGGTCACCAGCTCGCTCGCCGGGCGGGTCGCCGAGCCCCGGCTGCCCGCCGGAGAGGTGCGGATCGGCGGCTTCGGCGGCCCCGACGGCCTCGCCGCCTGGCTGCGCGCCCAACGGGTGGACGCGCTGGTGGACGCCACCCACCCGTTCGCCGCCGCGATGTCCCGCAACGCCGCCGAGGCCGCCGCGGCGACCGGCGTACCGCTGCTCGCCCTGCGCCGCCCCGGCTGGGCGCCGGTGCCGGGCGACCGCTGGCACCGCGTCCCCTCGCTCGCCGCGGCGGCGCGCCTGCTGCCGTCCCTCGGCCGGCGGGTGCTGCTCACCAGCGGCCGGCAGGGCATCGGCGCCTTCGCCCACCTGGACGGCCTGCACTTCGTCGCCCGCTCGGTCGATCCGCCCGAGCCGCCGCTGCCCGCCTCGCTGGACGTCCTGCTCGACCGCGGCCCGTTCACCCTGGACGGCGAGCGGGCGGTGCTGCGCGAGCACCGGATCGACGTCGTGGTCACCAAGGACAGCGGCGGCGCGGCCACCGCGCCCAAGCTCACCGCGGCCCGCGAACTCGGCCTGCCCGTGGTGGTCGTGGACCGCCCGCCGGCTCCGGCCGGCGTCCCGGTCGCGGAGAGCGTCGAGGCCGCCCTGGCCTGGCTGGCGGACCGTTGATTCCCGTGCCGGGCCGGTGTCCGCCCTGCCACCATGGCCCGATGACGGATGCCTACGACCTCGCCGACGCCGCCCGCACCGAGCCCCCCTCGGCCGGCGACGAACGTGCCACCCTGACCGCCTTCCTGGACTTCCAGCGCGACACCTTCGCGATGAAGTGCGCCGGGCTGACCACCGCCCAGCTCCGCGCCCGCCCGCTGTCCTCCTCGACGCTCTCCCTGCTCGGCCTGACCCGCCACCTCGCCGAGGTCGAGCGCAGCTGGTTCCGCAACGCCCTCAACGACGAGGCCCGCCCCGGCTTCTGGAAGCATCCGGACGGCAGCTTCGCCGAGTTCGACGCCGACGAGGCCGACCCGGACGAGGCCTTCGGCATCTGGCGCCGCGAGTGCGCCCACGCCCGGGAACTCGTCGCCGCCGCCCCGTCGTTGGACGTCCTCGGGCACCTGCGCCCCGACGGCGGGCAGAGCTGGTCCCTGCGCTGGATCCTCACCCACATGATCGAGGAGTACGCCCGCCACAACGGCCACGCCGACCTCCTCCGCGAACACCTCGACGGCCGCACCGGCGAGTAGCAGCCGCACCACGAAGGAAGGCTCCGGACGATGAGATCCCGGCAGAAGGGAAGCGGCACCCCCGGCCCGCAGGAGCCGTGGAACGGGATCGTGCCGGGCCTCCGGATGGGCGGGCACGGCTTCACGCCGCCCGGCGGCAGACCCGAACCCGCCGTCGCGGGACGGGAGTTCGACCTGGCCGTGAGCCCGTTCACGCTGCCCGGCCGTGGGGGCCCCCCGGGGGGCCCCCCCCCCCGGGGGCCCGCGCCGGGACAAAGGTATCGGCATGTCGAACTATTTGGGGGCCGGGGGGGTTTTGGCGCGGCGCGG